>CAZNYY010000024.1:0-14211 GCA_964577335.1 uncultured Oscillospiraceae bacterium
TATTAATTCGTCTTGGTTATAATGTATTGATTTAATTAGCTCGTTTTTTTCGCCTTTCTTGTTTTCTGTGTGTTTTTTTATATTTAAAATCTCCTTAGTATCAAATAACTCTTTTATCGAGCCACTAAGACTACGACTCTAAAAGCTGCCCTTAAAATTGTTATGCCGTTTTCGTAACCTCTTCAAGCTTTTCGTTTTTACTTTTCATCGCAAATCCTTGCCCACTCGTAGGCGGCATCAACGCCTATAAAATATCGCGCTTCTTCACAGGAGTTATTTGGTCTTATTTCTATCGAACAGCCGTTATTAATTATGTTTATTTGAAACACGTTTTCGACAAGCCATAACAACTTCTCAGCGACAGAAAGAGGTTTTTGGTATTCGTTTCTCCATTTATAATTACATTTTAAGCAAGTGTGATAGCCGTTGGGTCTTCTTTCGGTGTTTATATTCACACTCCCACATTTTGGACACTTCATTTTTTACCTCTTTTAATAATTAAGTAGGTTTTTTATAATTTCCCTTAAACTCTCTATATTTTCTTGTGTAGTCATAAGACTTTCCAAAAATATTGTTACAAGCTTTATGCATATTAGGTTCGTGTTGCCTTAAAACCTCAAGGTCTTCTTCGAACCTGCTGTTAAAGGGGCAGCCAGCACAGCCAGTTCTTTTAAAACCCCAAACCTCGTAACAGTCGGAATACTTAATTCCGTTATGTATTTTATAAGACTCTTTGTCCTCGTCTGTTATAAAGAATAGGGGGCGAAGGTCGTCGTAGTCTTTATTTTCGTTTAGGCTAAAGCAGTTTTTGTATTGCATTGACCGAAGCCCACCCTCTCTTTGTCTTACTCCTATGCATCGAAGGTCGTAGTTGCCCGCCTTCATTTCTCTTTTAGCAGGAAGTTTTTTTGCGTAGTTGCAACACTTATCGCTAATGTTAAAGTCGGGCGGATTGCTTATCATAAACTCCTTAAGATATCTTGTTGCGCTAATCCCGAACCGCTTGTCTTTTTTATTACACCACCACCGCAATGCTGACTTAATTTTGGGATACTTTTTGAGAAGCTCTTCGTATTCCAACCAGCCGTCAGTGGCGAAATCAAAGTTATGTCTTTGAAGCATTTGAATATTCTGACTAATTTCTTTCGAGATAAAGGGCTGCCCGTGCTCACGACAGCAAGAGGGGATGCTTTTAACAGGCTTTATTTTTTTGACTGTGATGTTGTATTTTTGCTCAAGCTCCGCTAAATGATTTCTGGTAGCCTTGTATTCGAGTCCTGTATCAAAAAAGACATATATAACCTTCTTATCGTAATCACATGCGTGCGTCCAATCGAGCATTATGTCGCTATCGGCGCCGCCCGAAATAGAGCACATTATTTTTTTATATTTATGGTCGTTAATTTTGTTATAAGCAGTTAAGGCTCTTGCGTATACATTTCCGCCGCATCCTTCAAATTTATGTTCTATCTTCTCCCACTCAAGCCTATATTTATCGTAATTTATTGTTTTGCCTCCTTTAACTTTGAATAAAAGCTATCTTTGGTCGATTGCGTTGCTTACCAATGAATTTGCTATATCTTGCAAATTAACTTTTGCCAAAACATCGTCGCTCAACTGTTGCTTAATTTGATTTTGCATAGCGTCGGTAACACTCTTTATAAGGTTTGCTTTGAATGTTTTTAGCGTGGCACCCATCTCCTTGTTTAACAAATTCGTTAGCCCTTGATTCAGATAAAAGTCTGTAATGCTATATTTGGCATCGTAACTACTCGTTGTAACTTCGCCTCTTTCGTTAAGGCGTTTTTCTTTCAGGTAAGAGTTATATTTTTGGCCTATGTATTCTGTTAAAGATAGATATTTAACCTCTGCGTTCCACTCACTTGATTTATGGGGGATCTTAATATTCGCGATTTCGTTAGACATAATATTTTTTAGATATTCGCCAACTTTGACCTCAATTGTTTCTTTTACAGTCTTTTCAAGCGCCTCGGAACAGGATCGTTCAACCCTGCTTTCTATTCTCTTTGCGACGGTTTCTACGACCATTCTTTGTATCGCCTCGTCGAGATTATCGCCGGTTCCGCTCTCGCCGTCGTCGCTTATATCTTTGAACCAATCAAGTTCAATTTCGCATTTTATTTTTGACATTTTCGATTACTCCTTTTTAATTTTTCAAACAATCTACTTGTTTGACTATTCACAAAAGCCAAAGTGAGTAAATTTTATCTTGGTAATTACTTTATCTGTTTTTATTCTATCGTATAGGTAAGCTATTTCTCCGGTACCACCATTGCAAATAATACCCTCGGCACAGATATACCCCTGCGAATATGACGCATTGGTTACGACGCCAATAGGAATTTCTTTTCCTTCACTGTTGTATTGAATAATTGGGAGATCCTCAACATCAGCGCAAGCCTTAGCGATCGCATCTTCGGCGTAAATATTCCCATTACCGTCTGGTTCATTAATGGGTATGGGAATCTTGAGTTTAATCTCAATGTTATTGCATCTCACTTAATTTCTCCTTATTCCTTCACCACAATTCCTGGGGTGATTAAGTCTTGGATATAGTTTTCTATTGGCGGATAGTCTATATCCTTGTAAGGGTGCAAGTATGATATTTTATTTTCTGCCCATGCGCCCTGTACGATAATTCCGTCTCCTGGGTTGCCCTCTTCATACCTAACCCAATTGTCACCTCTGTTGTAGTTCCCCTCATATGCAAACCCAAACTCATTGAGTCTGCTTGTGTCTGTTACTTTTAACATTGATTTCTCCTTTAAAACTCGATAAAAAGTTACTTTTATCATCAGTAGCTATAATTTATCCTTGAATCCCGCCTTCTTTTTACTGGAGCGGTTTACTATACTTGTTTAACTTTTTAAACATTAACTTTTCTGGCAAAAAATCTTTGCAAAAATAACCGATTGCAAAATGGTTCCCTTTTCGATAATTCTGAAAGTCGCCCAAAGTATGATAGTCAATTCGTTTATCAAAAACTAAAAGTTCAAGTCCATTTTTGAAGTTCTTAAAACGATTTTGAGACTGAAGGGAGGGGATAGGCAGTAATATAGCAAAGGGCTTATTTATTTCATAAAGCCTATCCAAAACCTCGTCTTTTTTGCTAAATGGGGGGTTGCTTATTATCAAGTCAAAACTCTCAGTGGGCATATATGTAAAAAAGTCTTGGTCGCTTGCCAAGTTGGTGGCTATAACTTTGCATCCTTTGCTTTTAAAAGTTTGAACATACGCACTCCACTCTTCGTCAAAAGGACACCAAATAGTAATTTTATCTAAATTGTTTCTTGCTTTGTAGCTTTCGATAAATTCTATTAACGGGTCAACCGCATAAAAAGGGGTATATACCTCATCAGAATCTGCGTCTCTGCCTGCCGTAAGCCACCCCACATTAATTGCCATTGCTAACAGTCCAACTTGTTTTTATATTCAATATGTATTTCTCCTAAAATTTCAATCAAAGGTTGCTTTTATCCGAAGTGCTTCCAAAGCCGCCTTTTCTTACAGCATCAGCCGCATCATCATTTGTTTTGAAATACTGCAATATGATACCCTGAGCAAAAGCTTCGCCCTTTTTTATGTGGAGTTTTTTGCTTTCACGGGTGTCGTTTGTCATCTTAACCCAAATATGCCCTTCATTGTCTGAGTTATAATAATCAGAATCTACGACCCCCAAAGTATTATCAAGCTGTAGTCGATATCTAAAACCAAGCCCGCTTCTAGGAACAACAGCTAAAAATTTATCCCTGTCAAGTTGCATTTTAATTCCCGTAGGCACCCTAATAGATTGACCAGGTTCTAAAACTATGCTAGACAGTGCAAATATGTCATAGCCCGCACTATGCTTTGTGGCTCTTTTGGGCAATTTTATGTCTTGGTATTGTCCATCTTTAGGCATCCCAACATCTTTTTTAAACTGCCCTTCTGAAATTTTCTCAAATTTGTTTGCCATAACTCTCCTTTTGAAATTTGTATGTAATATCCCTAAAACCCTCTTTGGTTTTTTGGTAAAATCTTTGATTTGTAGTAGGGGAATCTAAACCGCCCTTACACTGTTCGTAACAACCAAGCTTAAGGTAGTCTAAATGCTCTAAAACAGAGTCAACGCTTGATATGTCGCTTGAACCAGTATATAAACATGTTTTTAAGCCGTAAGTGCTTTTAGTTGCCTGCAAAATCTCCTTCAGCTCGTCGATGCTTTGGTCTCCTCCTAAGAAACACACACAGGTGATATAATTGAAATATTCATCCAGTAAATCGTAGATATTATCAGATAAAAAATCACCCTCATAATCCCAGAGGTGTTTGGAGTGGCATCCCTCACACCTCCGTTCACACCCAGAAACGCTTATCAAAAGAGAGGTTTCGTCGGGTACTTCCTGAAAACCTATCGCATACCCTGTAAACTTAAGTGGTTTTTTCATAATATCTCTCGTGTGCTTCTTTTTGTCTATCGGTTGAAAAGGCTGAAATTCTTTTTAGATACCCTATAATTCTTGTAATATAGTCCAAGTCTTGACTTCCGCATTTGCTACACTCATATAACCGTTGCTTGCTGATAAAGCCACATTTGTTGCAGATTGTATTGGGTATATTAAAGGTGAGGTAAGAGCAGCCAGTTTTTATTGCTACATTCAGCAGATCCTGATATTGTCTCTTAGAAAGGTGTTCATCTAGATTTGCGTGTAATGCCGACCCGCCGTCTAAATATCTTGTGAGTTTTTCACCATGAAGAATGAATTTATCGATTATGTTGCTACTATCATCCTCGACCACATAAAAGTAACTATTATAACAATCTCTAGGAACGGAGTATCCATCTTTTTTATCCCACTTGGCATTCTTTACACCCAGATTCTCCGCTGGCACGAACTCCGTATTAAACATTAAATCTTTAGTTTTTGCTTTTTTATTTGTCTCATAAATAGGTTTTAGAATGCTCTCGCCGTATTCAAAATACCTATCGTTGGGCGAAATTTCTATTCCTAAGAACTCCGCGCCCTCAACAAACCCATTAATTCCTTGCGTAAGGTATTGTTTTTGCAGTGATATATATCCTGCATCATAAACAGGTAGCATTTTGCCTTTAAAATTATCCAACACTATTTCATTAAAAGCTGTAAGGTATTTAATGTTTTTCTCAGCCTGCTCTCTAATAGCACTAGATATATCAACTCCGCCCCTAGTGGCATTTTGAACAAGCCTATTTATATTGGTGGTTATAACTCCTTTAGACCCAGTTGATACGCCTCCCGCTCCCAAAGTGAACGAGAATGTATTCTCAACTATATCGTTGCGTAACCTACAGTTATGAGTTATAATGCCGTTTGGTAGTGTAAAATAAGGTTCGTTCTCATTTTCCATTTCAAAGCAATAACAATACTCGTCTGTAGGCTCAAATGGCTCTATGCTTGTTATTTTGAAGTAAATGCTATTGTTGTTTACAATATAAACATCGCCCATACTTCTCTTGTTAGTGTCACCGTACCATCTAATGCAATATAAAGGGTGGTTTCTGTTATATGACTTACCTCTAATAACTACTTTTTCATCTGTTCGGTCAAAAATATCAACCACACTTGTTGTACCAAGCGATGTGATTAACGCCTCTATTGTGTTTATTAGCTCTAAAGATGTTGAGTATATTCGGTTGCTATTGCCACCGTCTGTTAAATACAATCCATCTAAAATTCCCGTTCTAAACTCACGAGATTCTAAAAGGCAGTCAAGGTTTAGTTTTTTATCGTAGCAGTAATCGCCGTGTGCCCAATGGCGTATGTAATCACATAATTCTATAGATGTAATTGTTAGTGGATGCGCATTGTTGCGAGGCGTTTGCTCGCACACATTTGCAGTTATGTTTAAATTTTCTAAAGCCTTATCTATTATACCTCGTGATAAATCAATCTTTTTGGCGTTCAAACTTAAATTCATTGTCGACGAATTGCAATTTTTTCTATCATAAATACTTCCGTCACCTAAATACATACCTATTAAAAAACCTTCTTCGTACTTCAAGGCCGAAGCATTCGCTCTTCCGCAGTCCAGCGCTCTTGTGTTAAACAATAAGTAATCCTCTGTAGTAAGGTTTTTAGTGCTAACATTACCCCGTTGTGTCGGATTTATATGGTCTTCTGTAACAGTTATGTGTTTTTTATTCGAAGTTGTAATTTTATACATTGGTTTGGCGGGTAGCCTCACTACACTTCCTTTACACCAACTCCCATTATGCATAATTGTAAAATTTCTCTTGAAGTCTGCGTGTTTTGCATTATAAATATCCCTAAACGACATATAATTTACGCCTTGAGATGATTTTGTTAAAGTTGTTTGCGACCCGTCAAAGCAGCACGACGCAAGGCTGTCCACGCTATCACTCCTATATGTAAAGAACGAATGTCCTTTTGCATACATTTCGGCTGTAAAATCCGCCCACTCTTTGTCGACATACTCTTTACCATTATCGAGCAGGTTTACTGTCTCCACAGGAAATGTTATTACTTTCCTTAAACGTTCTTTGTTAAACCAGTTCATAAAATATTTTTGTAACCAACTAACACTTTCCCATTGGGGTTTCGTGCCATCGGGAAAGACAAAATCTTTAAATATACCTTCAAAGTAATTAGAGTCAAAATAAGCAATATTCCAAAAAACACTTTGGAAGTTTCTTGCCGCAGCAGGTTGGTTTAAAGAATAGACCACCTGGCTAAAGACGTCAGATATTTTCTTTTTTACATATACGTAGTCGTCGGATGTGGTTGGACTTGCGTATTTGTAATAATCATCGCCATATTCCTTTCGGACAAAATAGTCCATATAAGTTAAGAACTCTGGCGTCGACACAGCCCCCGCAAATTGAGATGCGATTGCAAACACAAGGTTTATAAAGGCACCCGCAAAGGAGTTTAAATGTTTTGGTGCATCTGAAATGCCGCCAATGGTCGTCAGCCCGTCAAATAAAAAAGGGTACATTGTTATGCTTACGCAATACGGCATTATGCTTGATTCGTCATGTTTGTAAATCTCATGAGACTCGATTTGTCTTATATACTCATCTGCCAACTCTTTCGAGTACATTTCCTTCAGCTTGTTATGCATCAACAGGCGGTTTATTTTTATGGTGTCTAGCTTAAACAGCTCTCCTGTCATAGTCGCAACATTCTTGTTTTCAACATTCGCATTTGCGTCTACTTCGCTTCCAGATGAGGCGTTAGGAGCGTCTCGATATTTTTCCATAAAGTTTATGTATTTTTGATATTGTTTTGTCATTGCTCTCCTTCAAAATTAAAAATATACGGGTGTATGCTCTTGTCATCAATAAGTATGTCGTAGCCGATTTTTCTACTATCGTTGCCATATAGCTCATTTAGCTCTATAGAGTTTTCGTTAATATAATCAAATTCTAAACCAACCGCTCTACACGCCTCGACCGCATCTTCTAAGTTTTTATCCTCACGACAAGTCCAAAGTATCAAACAATCGCCCTTTTTTCTGCGCTCTTTTACCCAATTAACTACACCCCATATTGGACTGAGAATAGTAGAGAACTCTGTTCGGAAAAGGGTATTATCAAAATCTACAGCAATAATCATGTGTCTTTAGTCTCCTTTTTAGCAAAGGGTAAGTCGCAAAGTTCAGGGTATTTCTGCTGAGTAAATAATGCTCCTAATAGATTCCAAACAAACGCTCTATCATGCGGCTCATCCTTGTCGCCTCGCTTAAATTTTATATAATGTCTTACTCCTGAGTCGATGTACCAGTGCAACCCCATACCCTTTTCCCAATTTCTGTCACTATATTTGCGTGCTCCATCCTCATACCGCTTAGCGACTTCAAGAAGTGCAGTCTCCCAACACCCCTGATACCGCAGAATAACAAATTTATCTAATGCGGCCGCAAGACAGTCCTCGTCTCCGCTATATATGTAATTATCTATATCTTTATAAATTGGGTCGTTTCGCAAAATTGCTATAATGCCCAAAGGCAGTAGGTCACACCGCCCCTTACCCTCAACGCTATCTCTAACTGCACCCGTATCAAACTTTCTCATTTCTTTTCTTGTCGATAAAATTGCCATTTTATTCTCCTTTATTTCTAGTCAAGAGCTCGCTTTCTTTATTTGTTGTTATGGCAAGTATCTCTTGTATTGCTCCCCCAGAAGCATCCGCAATTAAATGTTGTAGTACCGTTTCGGCTTCGTCTATTAAAACACGGGGAGCAATTCTTTTTCCGCGCAAATTTTTCAGTTCAGATACAGTTATGGGTTCAGGAATTTCTAGGCCAATTTGCCTCGCCTTGTCCACTAAAAACCTTTTAGAGGTTTTAAAACTACAAACAATGGGGGCATTGTTAAATTCACTGGCATACAACAGCCTTGTTGTTTTGCCTTTCCCCCGACCCAAATTAAAAATTTTCATTTTACCTCCAGATCATGTCCGGGCAAAGTGCCACAAACCTCTCTAATATCATATTTGCCATTTCTCTCATTTGAGGGTGCGCAGCTTTGTCGCACCGCAACTTGAAAAAGTGTCTCCATTCGCGAAAATTACCGGTGATTACTATCTCTGTTTTTAAGCTATTGGGTAGAACCGCCCTTGCTTGCTGAGCCGCCCAACCCCGATTAATCAAGTCGTTGTAGTGCTTTTCTGAAAGGAGCAGGCTTTTTAGGAAAATAAGATGGTTTTCATTGTCGATCTCGTCCCGAAGAACCTTCCCGTTAATTAATTGAGCCCAGTTAGAAACGCTTGTACTCCACGCTTGGGAATTATCCTTTTTGCGAAAGATGGCGTCGTTATAATCATTAAATTCGGTTCTATAATAGCCTTCTTGTAGACGCATCCATGTTGGAATAATAAATGTGCACTGATTGTCAAATTTTTCTTTATTGTAATTGCAATAGCGCGTACTTTCTTGTGCAAAACTAAACAGCCTATGTCTTACTATCTCATGCGAAGTCCCGCGATCGCAAGTTGCTTTTACAGAAGCAACGGCGTGCTCAATCATTGCCTCGTGCCCTCTGCCGACAAGCATTCTTACGAAATCTTTAGCGGAGCCTTCGGTGATTTTGTCTTCGCTTTTGTAGCATGTGCGTCCAGCCGCCTCAATTAGTTTAATGTCGTCCATCTTAAGAACTTCAACGCTTGGTTTAATTAATATCATCTTTTTCTCTTAAAAACTCCTCAACGGAAATTTGATTGTCTACTATGTATTGCTTGGAGGCTTGTTTCTTACCCATAAGCTTGCGGATAAAGCCTTTTTGGGTTTTAGTTAGTTCGCCCCAATGCTCTGTTATCCACGATATCACATCGTTTAACTGTGCCATTTTACCTCCTTTAGCTCACGACCTCGTATTCAAGCAATGTGAAATATTGCCCGTCCGTCCTGTGGTGCAGACATTTTATTATGTCGCCTTTTTTAATCTCTTGATATGCGTCTCGGTCAAATAGGGTTAGACGGGACTTTTTCCCCGAGCCCAACGATGTCGTAAATACACTTGCCCCAAATCTCTTATTATCTTTCTTACGATGGAGCGGTTTCATGTCGGTTACAAGTAAAAGCCGCCGCTCATCTTCGTTTTGACTAGGCGATATATAACCCAAATACTCCTGCTCGTGTTGCATACGCTCTTTTAGAGAAAAATCGTTTGTTTCTAAACTATTTATGTAATCTTCGCTTTCTTGCAATATCGAAACTATATCTTCAAAGATAAAGTTCTTAAGCTCTTCACCGGCGTCATTTGTACCTCTGGAGTGCTTAGCAACAATTTCATATAAAGCATGGTTGTCTAACTTATCTTTCTTGATTTGTTTCGCATCACCTTTTTTAAATAGGTCAAAGATGTCTACAATTTGTATAAGTTTTTTTGTGTTTTTGCCAAACTCTTCAAAATAATTTAGCTTAATTAAAATATCAAGCTGTCGGCTGTTTATGGATGTATTTTTCAAGTCAAACAGAAGGTCTACAAGGCGCTTGTAGCGAGTGTTTCTCAACTCGAACAACTCTTCGGCAACCCTATTATTAAGGTGCTTGATGCTCCCCACGCCCTTATAGATGCTGTTTGTTTCTCTGTCCATAAAGTAATCGGCTTTAGAAAATCTGAACTTCACAGGGTTGATTTTTATGCCAACTTTTTTCGCGTATTCCACTACGCTGGACGTCTTTTCGTCTGTGTCAAATACGTTTAGGCATGATGTAATAAATTCAAGAGGGTAATAGTGTCTCAAATAGCCGCAGGCATATCCGATAAAGCTGTACGCGTCCGAGTGTGCCCAGTTAAAAGCGTAGTCGCTGGCCTCAAGAATTGTTTGAAGGAAAGGAGCAATAACCTCCCTGCACTTATCGGTGCTTATTTTATATTTTTCAGAAGAAAATTTTACAAAACGCTTTTCAATTTCAGGCAAAAGGTTTTCGGTTCCTTTCTTCTTCGCAATTGCTCTACGCACGTTATCGCTCTCGGCGGGGGAGTAGCCGCAAAAGTCAACCAGAAACTTCATGATAGTCTCTTGCATTGTTAAATACCCTAACTCTTGCGCAAGCAGCTTATTAAGCTCTTCGATTTGGTTATCCTTAAAAATACCCCTTGAAGCGTTATCTCTAAAAGACGCACACCCGGGTCGAATTAACCCGTTCCCAAAACTAAATAGTTTTAAATAAGAAAACTTTGGTACTCTCGCTTTAATTTTTGAAATGACGTCTTCAGAAAACAAACTCTTTATAATTTGGGCAGCAAACGGGCTTTCCCATTGAAAAATTGCCGTGGTGTCATCTCGAATTGAGTTCCACACGTCCGCATCGTCTATTTTGGTGTTGTCGGGTGTAGGCTTGGCAACACCGGCAAGTTTGCAGGTTTTATTTATAACTCCCAAGTTGTCTAAACCAAGACAATCAAGCTTTACCCAAAAACACTCGTCTAGGCAATACATATCAAGGTTTGATATTGGGTGTGCGGTTGTTGCAGAGGAGGAAAGTCCGATTTCCTCATCAATGTTTAGGTCTGAGCACAACACGCCAGCCGCATGAATACCCGAGTGCGTGATGACGCCACTCAGCAGATCAACGTATTTAAACAGCTTAGGATACAGCGTCCTGTATTTATTTGAGTCGTTTTCGTAGTTTTTTGATATGTCGTCAACTTCGCTTAGCGGTATTTCTAGCGCCCTTCCTACATCACGGATTGCCCCCTTTGTGGCTATGGTTCCGAACGTAATAATCTCCGCAGTTTTTAACCTTGGGTTCGTGAGCAAAAAATCTCTCACCTTGTCTCGGTCTTCGCTGTAATAGTCGGTGTCTATATCTAGGTTCGTAACTCTGTCTGGGTTCAAAAATCTAAAAAAGTTTAGGTCAAATCTAATGCTGTCCATCTCGGTAATTCCAAGCAAGTATGCTATAAAGCTGCCCGACACAGAGCCACGCCCAGAACCACAATAAATACCATTGTCGCGTTCCCAGTCTCTGACATATTTTTGAAACAGCATAAAGTCAACCACGCCAGTGGACTTAAAGACCGGCAGTTCCTCGTATACTCTTTTTAAGATGGTTTCTCGTGAGAGGTTTTTTAAGGCATACGGATGCGTGTCTACACTTTCAAGTACCATCTTTTCAAACACTGCGTCTGAGTTTTTGTAAAGCTTTGGATATTTTGGCGACACGTCAATTTCAAACGACTCAACTCTTTCCGCCATTTTGTTTGTGTTATCCAATGCAGTAGCCGCCTCTACGGGGGATAATACGCCTTGCTCTTTATACAAACACACCAGTTCTGAGTATGTTTTAAATGTCAAATCCCAACCGTCCTCTTCCTCAAAATGTATGTTTTTTGATTTTTGAAGAACCGTTCGCGCCTCTTCCATTAAATTGTCAATTGAATGTGTGTCTGTCCCGCATATTAAGCTCAGGTTGTGCTGTCTGCTAAGACCAAGAAGCTCTTTGTTGTACCGCACCTGCTTTGCGTCTTTATGATGTTGCACCTCTAAATAACAATTTTTTTTGTTGTTTATTAAAAAACTTAAAAACCTCTGTTTAAAATTTTCGCTGCCAGAATTTAGCGGACTAGCCAGACACGCAGTTGTTATCATAATATTGTCGCTGACGCACTCAAGCTCTTCCATAGACACTCTTGGCACATAGTAAAAGTGATTATCATTTCTATTATAAGAACGAGTTATTAGCTTGTTTATTTCCCTAAAGCCGTCTTTGTTTTTGGCAATTAGTATGCAGTGTCTGTTGTCGCGTATTTTTTGCTCAAGCGTCTCGGTAACATATATTTCAACGGCATGAATATAGGACATTCCGGCTTTCTCTATTTTTTTCTTTTTCTCATACCAGTTAAAATTGTTCCCATGCTCTGAAAAACCAAGGTGTTTCATGCCGATGCTTGCGGCTTTTTTTATGTACGCATCTACTTTGGTTGCGCTATCTATATTTGTTGTGCAGTTTGAGTAGTCGCTGTGTAAATGATATATGACATACTGTTTTTTCATTTTTCGCCACCCTTTGTATGCAAACTCCCAGACAATCGTATCTCTACAAGGCGCTTTAAATCCAAGTATATTTCAAACTTTCTATCTAACCTTATATTTGAGCCCGAATAAATGTAGTCCAAAAATCTAAGCGAATTATGATTTCCCCCAAATTTAAAGTTAACAACAGTGTGATGAGGTTTTCTTTTTCGCAAAGGGTAAAGCCTTTGAATTACGTTGTGCGCCAACAGGTGATTTTGCACAAAACTCAGTAACTCCTCCGTTCCTGTAAAACCAACACTGTATTGAATATTCTTGCCTTTATCGTTGTTTTGCTTCCACACACTACCGTCACCGTCAAAATACCCTCGAATAAAATGGGGGACAAGGTGCTCATCAACGTTTGGTGGCTGCAATATATTGGTCTTGTGCTCTAGGACTCCATGCGAAATTAATTTTTCAATCATATCCTCGTCTTTTAAAAGCAACCTACAGTATTTTGTGTTTGAATATCCACTGCTTCTGTATGTACCTATCGGCGTATTCCCGTCTATACATTTTCGAAACTTTTCAAGGTGTGACTTGTCTTTTTCTGCCAACGATATGCCCAAAGCACGATTGTTGTGTTTTTGTCTAGAAACTATGTACCCATCCGCATAAATAAAGCCTAGCCAATAAGCGGTGTCTTGATTGTCAATATTGTCGAAATAATTTTTGTTAAATGAATACTTGCGTGAGTTTATTTCGTTGCCTCTCGTCTTTAAATTCAGTTTTTTAAACCACCTGCTAAAATAACCGCCTCCGACCTTATGCTTCTCATCAAGCCTCGCAGCGCTATCACCATTTAAATACTCTGTTTTATATATTTCTACAATCTTCTCTTTTGGGATTCGCATTTTGTACTCTTGACTTTTGCCCACTAAATCTCTTTTCTCAATCTGTGTTTTACCTCCAATTTTTTCTGTTTTTATAAAGCCGTATAAAAACTTCTCGCCCTTTATCAATCGGGGCATCTTTTTCGCCCAGTAGACCCTCTGTGTCTTTTAAATAGCTTACACGCACATATTTTTTCAATTTGGCAATATTGGCGTCTTGAGCTATATTTTTATCGTTATCCAGCGCAAAAACAACGTCTACGCCAAGCTTAATCAGCAGCTCGAACTGGTAATCGTTAAGCGTTCCCGTCATAAGCGCAATTGAATTGCTTATCCCATATGTGTCGGCCAACATAGTGGACTTTTCTGCTTCAAAAACCACCACAAACCCAAGTTTTTTAATGTTCTCTTTCGCAAAGTTTAAGTTAAAAACAAAGTCCATTATCCCTACTTCGTAAAAGTTTTGATATTTGCTAATTCGCTTTGCTTTATAGTCGGGATCAAGCGTTCTGCCTTTGACGTTTATTATGTTACCGCGCTCGTCCCGAATAGGGAAAACTATTCTGTTTGAAAAGGGGTCGTATCGCACTTGGTGTTTAGTTAAAACCTCTTGCGAGATGCCTTCGCCGAGCCACGGCTTTAGCTTTTTTGGATTGCTGTCGTATTTTTGCATAATATCATCTGGCAGTTTTTTATATTTGGCCACCTTTCGACTGGTTTCTGGTGGCTTAAACTTTTTTATGTATTTGGTTGCCTCGAGCGGCTGGGGGAGGTGTTTTACGTCTCCACCAACATACTCGAGAGCCATATTAACAGCTTGTTTAAAACCAACTTTATGGTATTTTCGTATAAAG
>CAZNYY010000025.1:0-14127 GCA_964577335.1 uncultured Oscillospiraceae bacterium
TATGGTTGTACAAAAATTTTCAATGTACCTGTCCCTTGTCGGAAGTCCAAGTTTTATGTCCTCATGGACGGGTACACTTTCAATAACCTCAAGTTCAAGACCGCTTTTTGCGACCCTTTCTTTAAGCTCGAGAATTGATTTAAGGCTCCAAGCCTCGCCAACGGGTGTGTCATATATTGCGGAAACAATTCCCGTAACTCCCGGAATTTGCTTTATGTCTTCAAGGGTGACAGGGTCGGTGTCACCGTACCATCTGAATGTTAAATGCATGTAGTAAAATATCTCCTTTAAATATTATCGATTATTTTTTTAAGTGAATTATATGCCAGTACAAATTTTTCTTTGTTGTCGCCCACTTCAAGCTTCACATCGCCCTCCTCCAAATCCGAAAACCCGGAAAAGGCGGACAGGTGCGGTTCCAGCGACAAAAAACCGTGAAAACCATTATCACGAAGCTTTTTAAGTATAGTTTCAAAATTGCCAAGCCCGTAACCGGCGGGAACCACTTTTCCGTCGGCAACTGCATCTTTGATATGCATATACTCTATATAGGGCAGCAGCATATCAAATGCCGAGAGTACATCAACTCCGCATTGGATAAAGTTTGCGGGGTCAAAGGTTGCTTTTAATATGTCGCTGTCAACTGAGCGGAATATGTCAACACAGCGCTCCGGAGTGTCCCCATATATCCCCTTTTCGTTTTCGTGAAGAAGGGTTACCCCGTGCCCCTTTGCGGTTTTGGCATAAAGCGACATTCTCCGCAGGCATTCGTCACGGTGCGTATCCTGGGTACCGTCCTCCATATAAAAACTGAAAATTCGTATATACTCAGTTTCAAATATCTTAGCAAGCTCCAAAACATGTGAAAACAGTGCAAGCTCGTCATCAAACGCATCGGTAATTTTAATTTTACCGATGGGAGAGCCCAAGGCCGAAACCTTAAAACCCCTGTCATCAAGCCGTTTTTTTATGATTATCGCCTCATCGGTCGTTATTTTTGAAATGTTTTTGCCGTCAATGCCCCGTGCTTCGATATATTTTACGGGAAGGGTGTCAAGCAAATCCATTTGAACGTCCAGTTTTTCGTCAATTTCATCAGCGAAGCCGCTTATTATAAATGGGCTCACGAATACGACCCCCCTAAATCAAACGTTGCTTTCTTTGATTTCTTGACAAAGGTAGAGTTTTTAATTTTGTCCTGAAGTATGTTATAAAACAACTCCTCGTCCATGGGCAGTGTCACATAGTCGTCCGTCCATGCCGAAAGGTGAATGGCATTTGATATGGTAAGCCCTAAAATACCTTCTTCACCCGGTGACAAAAGCTTGCTGCCCGTCAGTATTGAATTTGAAAAATCCCTTATTATCTTGTTGTGGTCAGGGTAAGTGTCACCAACAGGAATATCGCATTCCCAGCACTCGGGTTTTTCAAAGCCGGATGTATTTACTTTGTTAAATTCCCTTTCCGAAACCCTGTTCCTTGAAAAGGTAAGTTTATTGTCATCAATAACAATTTTACCCATATCCCCCGCTATTTCAAGGCGATTTGTGCCCGGGGACTCTCCGGTAGAGGCAATGAAAACACCGGTCGCGCCATTTTCATACTCCAAAAATGCGGTAACATCATCCTCAACCTCAATATCATAGTATTTGCCAAAGCTGACAAACGCACGTATCCGTGTGGGCATACCCCCAATCCACTGCAAAAGGTCAAGATTATGCGGGCACTGATTAATTAAAACGCCTCCGCCCTCGTCCTTCCATGTAGAACGCCATGAGGACGAATCATGATAAGCCTGTGGGCGGTACCATGAAGTAACAATCCAATTTATTCTTTTTATTTCCCCAAGCTCGCCCGACTGAATTAAATCACGAATTTTTATGTAAACCGAGTTTACCCTTTGATTATACATAATGGAGAAAACCTTGCCGCTTTTTGCCGCCGCTTCATTCATTTCCCTAACTTGCTTTGTATAAACGCCTGCAGGCTTTTCGATTAAAACGTGAAGCCCCGCCTCAAAAGCATCAATTGCCATGAGAGGATGGTCATAGTGCCAAGTTGCTATCAAAACAGCGTCAATAAGACCGGATGCGTACATATCCTTATAGTTTTCGAAAACCTTTATGTCGTCGCCATACTTGTCCCTAAACCATTTACGCGCACCAGCATCAATATCACACACAGCGGTAAGCTTTGTGTTTTCAACCTCACCTGCAAGGAGATGGTTGGTATGTGTGCGCCCCATGTTTCCAAGACCTATAATTCCAATGTTAACCATAAAACATTCTACCTCCTACTTAATCTTTGAATGTTAATTATATTATTTAAATTTCCAAATATCAATACATATTTTGCTTGAAATATTGCAAATCTTGCTTTATAATATAAATGTGTCACAATTTTTTTGAATTTACTGAAAAAATTAAGAAGCGGGGGGGTTTAATTATATGGAAAGTAAGAGAGGGTTTTCGTCAAAGGTCGGCGAGGCTTTTGCTTTTAGTCATGCTGTTTTAAGCAACCCTGAAAACATAGAACTGCATTTTCACGATTCATATGAAATATTTTGGTTTATTGACGGAAATGCAGTTTATTTTGTTGAAGGTATCAGCTATGAGTTGGCAAAGAATGATATTGTAATTACAAATATGAGGGAACTTCATGCGCCGATGTTTCGGGAGAGGAATAGGTACGAGCGGAAGATAATAACAATTAAACCGACATTTTTATCCGCTTTTGTTACGGATGATTTTAACCCGTACTCGGTTTTTGAAAACAGAAGACCGGGGCATGATAATGTTATAAAGGCGGACTCTGCCAAGGAGCATGGTTTATATGATATATTCAACAAAATAGAGTCTATTTCCGGCGAGAAAAAACCTGAAACGTCAGCGCTTATAAAGGCGTATCTTATAGAAATACTAATAAACATGTCGAAGATAGTGAGCAGGGGCAGCGTAAATTACACCGAAAACCCCAAGGTGTCTGAAATAATACAATATATAAATAAAAATCTTTCTTCGGATTTAAGCGGAGAGAGCCTTGGCAAAAAGTTTTATATGAACAATTTTTATCTGTCACATCTATTTAAAAGGCAAACAGGGTTTTCGCTGGGGGACTATATTATTCATAAGCGGATTTTCAAGGCGCAGGAGCTTTTGCTGGATGGAATCCCCGCATCTGAAATACCCGACATGGTGGGGTTTAACGACTATTCAAATTTTTACCGTAACTTTAAAAAAACCACCGGACTTTCTCCGAGGGAATTTTCAAAAGCTTCGAGATTGTAATAGGTTTACATAAAAAACATCCGAGGGGAAACCCCTCGGATGTTTTTTCTTGATGTTTATACTTATTTAGGCTCTCCGAAACTAATTCCTATGTTTTTGGCAATTCTTACATGCTCGCCGTTTGGGTCAACTCCCTTATTTTCGCCTATTACATTCTCAAGAGAATCATAGGACATATCGTTGCCCTTAAGGGTTACCATATTTCCGAATTTACCCTCCATCAAAAGCTCAACCGCAGTAGAGCCGTAACGTGTGGAAAGAATACGGTCATATGCTGACGGGGTACCGCCCCTTTGCAGATGACCCAAAATTGTTGCCCGAGATTCAAGACCAACCAAATCCTCAAGATCCCGTGCAACTTTATTTCCTATACCGCCCAACCTGTACGGGTCGGGACTGTTTTCAATAACCCTGTCAACAACCATTGTACCGTCAACCGTTTTAGCGCCTTCCGCAACAACCACTATACTAAAGTCCTTGCCCCTGGCGCGTCTTGCCTTTACTGCATCTGCAACAGAGTTAATATCATAGGGTATTTCGGGGATTATAATCGCATCCGCACCCCCGGCAATACCTGCATGCAAGGCAATAAAGCCCGCATACCTGCCCATAACCTCAAGCACCATAATTCTATGATGACTGTCCGCCGTGGTGTGAAGCCTGTCCAAAGCCTCTGTCGCAACTCCCACCGCAGTGTCAAACCCAAAGGTCGTATCTGTTGATGCTAAGTCATTATCAATTGTCTTGGGTACTCCAACAACCTTCACGCCTTTTCTGGCATAATCCCTGCCGCTTGTGAGGGTTCCGTCCCCGCCTATTATGACCATGGCATCGCAACCGAATTTTTTAATATTTTCAACGCCTACATCCGAAACGTCCTTATAAACTATCTGCCCGTCCTCCTCAAAGGGATATTTGAACAGGTTATCTTTATTTGAGCTGTGAAGTATAGTTCCTCCCCTGGGAAGTATTCCGGAAATCGAATCTAGAGTAAGCTCATGAGCATCACCGAGGTACAACCCCCTGTAACCGTTTTTAAAGCCTACCACCTCAAGACCGTATTTTAAAATAGCAGTTCTGACCACTGCACGTATTACGGCGTTTAAACCCGGACAGTCGCCGCCGCCGGTCATAACGCCAATTCTTTTGATTTGTTCAGACATTATGGGCCTCACTTTCTTTTTTTAATGAATTAATTATCTAACAGAAATATTTTAACTTATTTTGCTTATCTTTTCAATAGTAAAATCAAAAAAAATAAAAGTTTTACATTTAAAATTAGTTTTATTAAAAAAAGCAGACTGTATCACAATTTTTTATTGTGATACAGTCTACCTTTGGGGCGTAAGGAAAATGATGCCGAATGGACAAACCGCATCCAAAGGCGCATGGGGTCAGCGAGCTTTTTTTTGTGTTCGGCGCATTTTGATACAGCCCCGCCTTTTACAAAAGGTTTACACTTCGGTATTCTTTCTTTGCCTCTGAGAGTCCTTCTTTTGATTTACGGTTTTCATAATCATGCAACTCGTCAATATTTCGGCAAACCTTGTGGTATGCCTCGGCATACTGCATCAAAAGCTCTTTGCATTCCTTTTCAAAACGGGGTGCCATCATAAATGCCCGTTCCCTTAAATATAATGTGTTTGGCAGCGGCAACCTCCCCTCTTGATTTTCTTCAAAAAGGGCTGCTTCATGTAAAAAGCCGTAACCGTTTTCGCCCACCATAACACCCTCTGCCTTTAGTGCCTGCAAAAATGTATTAAGCGCAATGCCGTCAAGTTTTGTTTCGTCATAATGCCCATAGTGGTAACTGTATTGCCGCACGGTGCCTTCCGGGCTTTTCACGGGTGTTATACAATCAATATCCCGAAGGCTGTCGTCAAGGAATTTGCCGTTTGCAAAGCGCATGGCATTATAATCATCCAAAGATTTAAGTTCTTCATAAGCAATGGCTATACCAAGGGGGTGCGCCCTGTGCTTATATCCCATAGATGTCCAGTACTTGCGGTATTTTGAATTCTCCGGCAAAGTGCCCACGCGCTCGTAATGCCCGTAAATAATTGCACGTTCATAATATTCCCTGTTATCTGTAACAAGTATGCCGCCCTCCCCTGCGGGCAGACTTTTGCTCCCTTGTAAACTAAAACAGCCCACATCACCTATGGTTCCCACTTTCTTGCCCTTCCACTCCGCACCGTGGGCGTGCGAGCAATCCTCAATAACCCTTAGGTTATGCTTTTTTGCCACAGCCATAATACCATCCATATCCGCAACATTCCCCCAGGTATGCACAATCAATATGGCCTTTGTTTTGGGTGTGATTCTTCGCTCTATATCAGCGGGGTCCATGGTGTGAGTATCTATATCAACATCACAGAAAACCGCAGTGGCGCCCACTGAGGCAATAGGAGCCGCAGAAAAGATAAATGTAAATGAAGGCACAATAACTTCATCTTTCGGCTGGACTCCCACTGCAAAAAGAGCCTCCGCAATAGAAGCAGTCCCGTTATTTGTTGCAAGAGAATATTTTGCCCCCACATAAGAGCCCCAAGCCTTTTCAAACTCATTAACAATGGGCGAGATGGATATTTCATCTTTTTTGCAAAGTTCTACAATGCTTTCAATCGCCCTCTCACTTACAGTTTCTTTTTTAGCCGTTTCATACGGAATTTGCACCACTTGCTTACCGCCTAATAAGGCAAGCTTTGCCATAGAAACCATCCTCCTTAAATTTTCTATACTTTAATAGTATAGCATGTTATTTAATATTGCAATTGTATTTCTCTCTACAAACATTGTAAATTAAGATATTTTTTTCAACAACACGGTTTACAAACCCTTTTGGTAGTGATATGCTAACCTTATGAGAATATTTGCTTGTATGATTTAAAAGGCGGTGGCTACAATTGGGCAAGGAAAACGCATGGTTTCATTTAGATAACAATGCTTTTACTTACAGCAATGCTTTTTTCGATGAAGTTCGGTCTGTGCCCCTTCATATTCAGGACTACGGATATGAAATTTTCTTGTTTTTAGGAGGCAATGCCGTGTTCTCGGTTGACGGGAATATTTATGAACTTAATCCGTATGATATCTTGATTATGAATATGCGTGAACTCCATGCGCCTATTTTCAAAGATAAAACACCATATGCAAGGAAATGCATGGTGTTTTCGCCTTCGTTCATGTCGGGGTTTATTACCAGTGAATTTAATCCCTTTCGTATTTTTGAAGCACGCGGTCGGGGGACACATAATAAAATTGAAGCAAAGCTTGTTCGGGAACACGAACTGGATAAGGCATTTATGGATATAGAAACCTGCCTGACCGATAACAAGCCCGGCAGTGAAATGATGGTAAAAGCTTATTTGGCAATTATGCTTGTAAAAATGAATAGGATTATGGTCTTTTCAAGTGCCAGCCGTCCTCAAAACGAAAGGATAGGCGAGATTATAAAATATATTGATGAAAACCTTGATGCTGACCTTAGCCATAAGGCTTTGAGTGAGAAATTATTTATTAATAAGAGCTATTTATACCACCTTTTTAAAAATGAAACGGGCTTTTCCATTAACCAGTATATCTCCCACAGGCGCATTATTAAAGCCAAGGAACTGATGATTGCGGGAGCCTCCTCAACGGAAGTTGCTATACTCACCGGGTTTGGTGATTATTCTAACTTTTACCGAACCTTTAAAAGGTTGACCGGGAATTCGCCAAAGGCATTTCTTGAAAAAACAATTGAAAAATAGTTTATTTGAAGGCGAATTAGGATATATAATAAGGAAGCAGTTATAATTGGCGGGTGAGGATATGGTTATTGCATATGCAAAGATTAAACTTTATGCGGAGTGGGTACAGTCACTAAAGGACAAACGTTCAATGGTGAAAAGTTTGACGGAAAAAATCAAGAATAGGTTTAACGTTTCTGCGGCGGAGGTTGAGTGCGAGGACATCCATCAAACCGCCGTCATCGCTGTTTGCTGTGTTTCAAACGACAAGGTCTATGCCGAAGCACTTATAGGCAGAGTTGTAAATTATATAGAGGGCAATACCGATGCGGCGACAGAGAATGTGTACACGGAGGTGTTCACGGTTTGAACTATGAGAGAGGAATGAAGATTATTATGAATTGGCATTCGTATACCACGGAGGAAGTGCTTGCAAGGGTGGAGAGTTCCCCCGAAGGTTTAAATGCAAACCAAGCGTCAGAAAGGCTTGAGAAAAACGGTAAAAACAAGCTGACGGAGGGCAAAAAGGTATCACTGCTTAAAAGGTTTTTAGAGCAGCTTAAAAACCCGATGATTATAATTTTGCTTGCGGCGGCCGCAGTTTCCGCATTCCTGGCGGTTCATGAAGGTGAATCGTTTATGGAGGTAATTATAATCCTGACAGTTGTTGTTTTAAATTCCGTGCTGGGTGTTGTTCAGGAGAGTAAGGCGGAGGCGGCAATTGAAGCGCTGAAGGAGATGACGGCGGCCACATCAAAGGTTATAAGGGGCGGCAAGCTTATGCATGTAAAAAGTGAGGATCTGGCAGTCGGCGATATTCTGGTGCTGGAGGCGGGGGATGCCGTCGGGGCGGATGCCCGCATAATTGAAAGTGCCAGTTTAAAAGCGGAAGAAGCTGCGCTGACGGGAGAATCGGTGCCTGTTGATAAGTCAACCGAAAAGATTGACGGGGAATATGTGTCCCTTGGGGATAGGACAAACATGGTTTACATGGGCAGTGTAATTGTGTACGGCAGGGGGCATGCAGTGGTAACCGCAACCGGGATGAGTACGGAGATGGGGAAAATTGCCGATGCGCTGACAATGGCAAAGGAAAACGAAACTCCCTTGCAAATCAAGCTAAACCGCTTAAGCCGGGTGCTTAGCTACATGGTGCTTGGAATAAGTGTATTTATATTTGCTTTTAGCGTTATAAAAGCGGGTGATTTTAGCACGGAAGCTCTCCTTGATACCTTTATGATTGCTGTAAGCCTTGCAGTGGCGGCAATACCCGAGGGTCTTGCGGCGGTGGTGACGGTTGTTTTGTCAATAGGCGTTACAAATATGTCAAAACGAAACGCCGTCATAAGGAAACTTACGGCGGTTGAAACCCTGGGTTGTGCGCAGATTATCTGCTCGGACAAAACGGGAACCCTTACGCAGAACAAGATGACCGTTATGAAAACATATACCGAGGATGAAACCTTTTTGGCACGGGCTATGGCACTTTGCAGTGATGCGGAGATTGGCGACAATGGCGAAGCCGTGGGAGAACCCACCGAATGTGCGCTTGTTAATTTTGCCGCAGGGCTTGGGCTTGTCAAGGATACTTTAAAGACAGAGCAGCCGAGGGTTATGGAGGCGCCATTTGATTCCGTGAGAAAAATGATGAGTGTTGTATGCGGAAAGGACGAGGGTGAATTTATTCAGTACACAAAGGGTGCGCCTGACGAGATTTTGCAAAAATGCGACCGAGTGCTAAAAGACGGCAGGGCGGTTGCTATTACAGACGAAATTAAAAATGAAATAATCTCTCAAAACAAGGACATGGCAGGAAGTGCCCTGAGGGTTCTTGCGGCGGCGTACAGAGTATATAATGAAGAACCACGGTCTGCCGAGCCGGAGGGACTTGAAAACGAACTTATTTTCATAGGTCTTACGGGGATGATTGACCCGGTGCGCCCCGAAGCCGTGGAGGCGGTAAAAAAATGCAAGGCGGCGGGAATACGCCCCATTATGATAACGGGTGACCACAGGGATACCGCAGTTGCCATCGCAACAGAGCTTGGTATTTTGGAGAAAGGCGGCAAAGCCATAACAGGCGACGAGCTTTCAAAGATGAGCGACGAGGAGTTTTATAGCAGGATTGGGGAATTTTCCGTTTATGCCCGTGTGCAGCCCGAACACAAGGTGCGGATTGTGGAGGCGTGGCAGAAAAACGGGAAGATATGTGCTATGACGGGGGACGGGGTAAATGATGCGCCCTCCATAAAAACTGCCGACATAGGGGTTGGAATGGGAATTACGGGAACCGACGTTACAAAAAATGTTGCGGATATGGTACTTGCGGACGACAATTTTGCAACAATTGTTTATGCGGTCGAGGAAGGGCGCAGGATTTATGATAATATAAGGAAGTCAATTTGGTTTTTGCTGGCATCAAACCTAAGTGAGGTTTTGGCAATTTTCGGGGCTACGGTTTTAGGCTTTGTCATACTTCGCCCTGTACATCTCTTGTGGATTAACCTTGTAACGGACAGTTTGCCTGCTTTGGCACTTGGAATGGAAAAAAGCGAGGACGACATAATGCGCCGAAAACCGAGGGATCCGAAAGATGGGATTTTTGCAAACGGACTTGGGAGAGGGGTTATATACCAAGGGGTAATGGTTGCACTCATAACTTTGGCGGCGTACTTTGCGGGGCATTACATGGAAACGGGCACATTTGAGTTTACAAACAGTTCCCATGGTATGACGATGGCATTTCTCACCATGTCCATGGCGGAGATTTTTCATTCATTTAATATGCGTTCGCAAAATGGTTCGATATTTAAAATAAAAAGCCAAAACCTGTATCTTATCGGCGCTATGGTTTTAACCTTTGCACTGACGGTAATTGTTTTATATGTTCCTCCCTTAGCGGCGGCATTTAGCTTGGAGCATATTTCGCTGTTTGAGTTTGGTGTTTCAATGGCGCTTGCAGTGAGCGTTATACCGATTGTGGAAGTGGTAAAGTTTTTTGAAAGAAAAAGGGTCGGACAAAAGTCTGATATTAAAGGATAAAATAATTTAGGAGGTGTCGATTTTAATGAAGAAAATCATGTACATTTTGGCGGCTTTAATCATTTTATTGCCCGTGGGGGTTTATGCGGAAGAAGAATCCGTGAGGGTTCACCTAAACGGCTCATATGTTGACTTTGAAGTGGAGCCCGTCATTGCCGAGGGCAGAACAATGATACCATTTAGGGCAATCGCCGAGAGAGTGGGGGCGCAGGTAAATTATGTTGAGCAAACACGTCAGGTTATAGTGGAGCGGGACGGCGTTAAAATTACCCTTGCTATTGACAGCAAAACCGCAGAAATTAGCAAGAACAATGAAACTCAAAATTTTGAGCTTGAGGCCCCGCCCTTTATTTTGCAGGACAGAACCTTAGTTCCATTGAGATTTATTGCAGAAGCACTGGATATGGATGTGGGCTGGAACTCCTATTCGAAAACAGCGATTTTAATTGACTACTCGGTGTTTGTAAATCGTATTAAAACAGAAAGTTCAAACCTTTATAATCTTCTTGAAATGATAAATACTCCGGAAAACTTTACTTATACCTTTGAACAGGGTAGTGATTTTTCAGCGGAAAGCCAAACATTTGGGGTAAACCTCAGCGCAGGTACAAATGTCGACGGGGAAATAAAAAGAGATGGGGATAAGATTTCGGTTGATGTTAACATATTAAACAGCGGATTATCCAATCTGTGGACTTTTATGATGCAGTCGCAACCCTTTAGCTATTATCACGATGATATTATTATCCCTGATTTTGAAAACTCCATTAACATAAAGCTGATGGCAGATAAAGAAAATGTTTTTATAAAATCTGATATTATTATGTCGCTTATGCTTGACAACTATGAATATCGGTATCTTGACGGAGAATACATAAACCAAATTCGGTCAAAATGGCTTAAAGTTCCCCTTGATAACACGGGAGGCGATATCCCGCTCGGGCAATTTTATGAAATGAACCTTGATGAGAAAATAAAAAGTACACTCAAAGGACTTAACTATGGTCCCCCATACTCAATATATGAATACGATGGAATAAATGAACAGGTTACACTTTTTGTAAATATATTTTCAGATGAAAGACTGACCCTGACCGACAATGATGACGGGACAACGCAGGCTTTTTATAGAATTGATGAAAATGGTATATATGAAATACTAAACCAAGTACTTAGCGATTTGGACGAGTATGACAGGGCTGTTATGGACAGTTATTTTGAAGTTATAAACTTTAATCTGACAGTTGGCATAACATTTCGGGATGGTGTGTTTTTGAATTCGTCCTTTGGGACGAATATTCGGTTGGACAATATTCCAAACCCGTATAATATGCAGATTGGGATAATTGAAGGTGAATGGCAGTCTGACGGGATATGTACCGACATTGAAAATACTGTGATTGAAGATGTATACCCCACTGAAGAAGAAGTGATTACAGAAGAGCAGATAATGGAGGAAGCCGAGCGGGCAAGAGAAAATTATAAAAGCAACGAAGAGCCCTATTGGATTTAGATAAAATATTTTTGCCTTTATCCCGTAATTTTAAGCGGGATAAAGGCAAAATTCAATGCTTTTGAAGGATTATACAACTTTTCTTATAAAAAAATAAAAAAACTCTTGCAATATCTTCTGATTTGTAGTATTATATTTCTTGCTGTGACATGGCATACGATGAAGCGGGAGGTTGCCGAAGTTTGTTTCGGGTTTTTCCGTGGAGAATGTCCAATTCTTGAAATTGGGCGACAGTCACTGTACACTAAGCGGCAAAGGCGGATACTATGCGCTCATTTCTAAGGCGCGCCAGTCCGGCTGATGGCTTTTTGTGCCCAGTTATGCTAATGCGTAAGCTGGGTTTATGTTTTGGGCAGTGCGATACACACGGCACTGTGTACAGTATTTTTCTCGTCTGTCGACGTGTCAAGGAAATGCCCGCAAAGGGTAAATATTTTAAGGAGGCGAGATTATGGCAAAGCAAAAAATAAGAATACGTTTGAAAGCGTACGACCATGCGCTGATTGACCAGTCAGCCGAAAGAATTGTTGAAACTGCTAAGAGGACAGGTTCCACAGTGTCAGGCCCCATCCCTCTCCCAACGGAGAAGGAGATAGTTACGATACTTCGTGCAGTTCACAAGTATAAGGATTCCAGAGAGCAGTTTGAAATGAGAACACACAAAAGGCTCATTGACATAGCGGCTCCCACAAACAAAACGATGGAAGCCTTGGGGCGTCTTGAAGTACCTGCGGGCGTTAGCATTGAAATGAAGCTCATGGGCAAGGACGCAAGGTAATGTTGGCAATTAGTCAACCAATAACCAAAGGAGGAAGAATATGAAGAAGGCAATTATAGGTAAGAAAATCGGCATGACACAGGTTTTCACGCCTGAAGGGAAAATGATTCCCGTTACTGTTATCGAAGCCGGCCCCTGTACGGTTGTGCAAAAGAAAACCGCTGAAAATGACGGATATGAGGCTGTTCAGCTTGGTTTTGGAAATGTTTCCGACAATCGTGCGACAAAGCCCCAAAAAGGACATTTTGGTAAGGCCGGGGTTTCGGTTAAAAAAGTTTTGAAAGAGTTTAAGCTTCAGGATGCGGCATCCATGAATGTGGGTGACGAAGTTTTGGCGGATGCTTTTGCCGAAGGTGAGGCGGTAGATGTTACCGGTATCTCAAAGGGTAAAGGGTTTGCGGGTACTACAAAGCGTTTTGGTACTCACAGGGGTCCGTCATCCCACGGTTCTCATTATCATAGGGGTGTGGGCTCAATGGGTTCGTGCGCAACTCCGGGTAAAGTAATGAAGGGTAAAAAACTGCCCGGGCACATGGGTTTTGACCGTGTGACAGTTATGAACCTGGATGTGGTGAGAGTTGATTTGGAGAGAAATCTCCTGCTTATAAAGGGAGCTGTGCCGGGCCCCAGAGGCGGCATAGTAGCTATCAGGGAAACGGTTAAGGCGTAACTTATAGAGGAAGGAGGAATTGACATGCCAAAAACAGTTTTATATAAGATGGGCGGCAGCAAAGCCGGTGAAATAGAACTCAGCGAAACTGTGTTCGGTCAGAAGGTGAACAAAGCTGCGCTCCACGCGGTTGTTGTAAATTATCTTGCAAGGCAAAGGCAGGGTACGCAGAGTGCAAAAACCCGTGCAGAGGTTTCAGGCGGCGGCGCAAAACCCTGGAGACAAAAGGGTACAGGGCGTGCAAGACAGGGCAGCACACGTTCTCCCCAGTGGGTAAAGGGCGGAGTTGTTTTTGCCCCAAAGCCTCGTGAATACGGTTTTTCGGTCAACAAAAAAGTTAAGAAGCTTGCGATGAGGTCCGCTTTGAGTGCGAAGGTGACCGATGGTGAATTACTTGTTTTGGAAACAATTGAATTTGATTCAATTAAAACAAAGCAAGTAGTGGAGCTTCTTAAAAATTTAGGGGTTGACACAAAGGCTCTTATTGTAACATATGACAAAAATGACAATGTTTACTTGTCGGCTAAAAACATATACGGTGTTGACGCTTCGTTTGTCGGTACACTTAATGTTTACGATATTTTAAACCACGACAAGCTGATACTGGCACAAGACGCCGCCAAAAAGCTTGAGGAGGTGTACGCTTAATATGAAAAATGCACATGATATCATAATCAGGCCCATTATCTCTGAAAACAGCATGAGCCAGCTTGCTGACAGGAAATACACCTTTGAAGTGGCACTAAGTGCTAATAAGATTGAGATAAAAAAGGCCATTGAAGAAGTTTTCCCGGGTGTTAAGGTTGAGAAGGTCAGCACCATGAGGGTTCTTGGCAAGGTAAAGAGAATGGGGCGCACCGAGGGAAAAAGAGCGGACTGGAAGAAAGCAATTGTAAAGCTTGAAGAAGGCAGTAAAACAATAGCGTTCTTTGAAGGTCTTGTATAAGCGGGGTTTGCCTGCAAATATACCGCATGAGCTTTGATTTTATGGCGGCTCGGCGGTAAAGAAAGTTCCTTGTAAACAGGGGAACAGAAAAAGTTAGGAGTGATTTAATATGGCTATAAAAAAGTATAAACCAACTACTCCGGCGCGCAGGTTTATGACT
>CAZNYY010000026.1:0-14055 GCA_964577335.1 uncultured Oscillospiraceae bacterium
TACCTATACCCGAACCCTTGCGCTTTTTGACGATTTTGTGCGGGAACTCTCGGGTGACGTAAAAGTTATTGTTTTGGATATTTATGCCGCAAGAGAAGCCGACACGGGGCTTGTAAATGCAAAAATGGTTGCCGACAAAATACCCGCCTCGGTTTATATGCCCGATTTTGACGATGCTGTGGACTATCTTCACAAAAATGCAAAGCCAAATGATATGATTATAACAATGGGCGCGGGAGATGTTTATAAAATAGGCAAGAAGTTTGTAGAACAATAAAAATACCGATTCCATAAAATATTAAGCGTGCCTTTTGGCACGCTTAATATTTTATGGTTAAAATCCTAGATTATACACCCAGTTTATTTCTTCTTACCTGCTCAAGCCCGGTAAAATTGCTTTTCACTGTGTGTCCCGAAAGAGGGAGAATTTTTTCGTGTATTGCGTCTATAATCCAATCCGCCTGCGGGAAGAAATGCTCCTCAAGCTCAAAGGCAGGGGTTATCCAGTTGCGTGCGCCCACAACCACGGGGGGTGCATCAAGATAATCAAACGCAAGCTCGCTTATAGTCTGCGCCATATCTTTTAAATGTGACCCGCGTTCGCAAGCGTCGCTTGCCAAAACTATTCTGCCTGTTTTTTTGACGGATTCCAAAACCTTTTCATAGTTAAAAGGAACAATGCTTCTGGCATCAATCACCTCGGCGCTAAGTCCGTATTTTTCTTTAAGGGTATCGGCGGCCTCAAGCCCACGGTAAAGTGTTGCACCTATTGTAAGAATGGTGACATCACTGCCCGCACGTTTTATATCAGGCTCGCCTATCTCTATTTCATAGTGCCCCTCGGGAACACCCGCTTCGTGGAACTGTTCACCAATATCATAAATCCTCTGGCTTTCAAAGAACACAACAGGGTCGGTTCCGCTTAAAGCGCTTGCCATAAGCCCCTTGGCATCATACGGAGTTACAGGGAACACCACTTTAAGCCCCGGGATATGCGAAACTATCGAGGTCCAGTCCTGTGAATGCTGTGCGCCGTATTTTGAGCCTACGGAAACCCTAAGCACCACGGGCATTTTTAAAACCCCCGCACTCATTGACTGCCATTTTGCAAGCTGGTTTAACACCTCGTCGCCCGCACGCCCCAAAAAGTCACAATACATAAGTTCGGCTATAACTCTGCCGCCGCTCATGGCATATCCTACCGCACTGCCCACGATTGCCGCCTCAGATATGGGGGAGTTGAAAAAACGATGGTAAGGAAGAGCCTCTGTAAGCCCTCTGTATACGGCAAATGCGCCGCCCCAGTCACGATTGTCCTCCCCGTATGCAACAAGTGTCGGGTCTTTATAAAAGGCGTCTATTATCGCCTCAAACAAGCCGTCACGAAGTTGGTACACTTTATTTTTTGAAACGGGTTTACCGTTTTTGTCAAATGCAAAACGCTCACGGCGGGCAATCTGCTGCACCCTTGGGTTTTCTTCCATCGGAATAAGAACCGTCGGATCGCCCTCCTCCATTTTTTCAATCTTTTGGTTTGAGAACATGAGTGTTTCAATTGCCTGCGGATTTTTATTTAAATCCATGCGAGGAGAGAGGATGGGGTCAATCGCCATGCGGCATATTTTCTCCATGCGCTCTATAATGTCTTCGTCAATCGCACCAAAAGCATCAGCCGCTACAATCCTGCCGTCAAGAAGTTTCCCTTTGTATTCCTCAATGGGGTCGTGTGCCGCCCATGCATCTTTTTCCTCACGGGTTCTGTAACTGTCCGAATCAGACGGAGAGTGCCCCGCCATACGATAGGTAAGGGTGTCCATAAGAACCGGTCCCCTGCCCTCGTTTATTATGTCAATCTTACGGCGCATAGCGTCTATTACCGCAAGGGGATTGTACCCGTCAACCCTCTCGGCGTGCATTTGGTCGGGGTTAACACCCGCACCCACTCTTGCAAGAATATTGTATGCCATTGTTTCGCCCACTGTTTGACCGCCCATGCCGTACAGGTTATTGAAGAAGTTAAATATAATCGGCAGACCCTTGTTGTAGCCTTCTTCCCAAAGTTTTGTAATCTGATCCATAGCGCCCATATTAAGAGCTTCCCAAACAGGGCCGCAACCAAGGGATGCGTCACCCACGTTTGATATAACAATACCCTTTTTGTTGTTTACCCTCTTGTAAAGGGCCCCGCCCATGGCAATTGTTGCCGAGCCGCCCACAATTGCGTTGTTTGGATATATCCCAAAAGGTGTGAAAAATGCGTGCATTGATCCGCCCAAGCCCCTGTTAAAGCCGGTTTCCCTTGCAAATATCTCCGCAAGCGCTCCGTACAACAAAAAGTCCTTCGCAAGCTCTTTTATATTTGATTTGTCCTTTTGGCGTCCTTCTACAATTTTTAAAATTTGCCCGCCAAAGAATTCTTCCATTATTTTTGTCAGTTCATCATCTGAAAGTTTATGTATTGCGGACAAGCCCTTTGCCAAAATTTCGCCGTGGCTTCTGTGCGAGCCGAATATATTGTCGTCACGGTCCAAGAGATACGCCTGTCCCACGGCGGATGCCTCCTGGCCCATGGAAAGGTGGGCAGGACCGGGGTTATCATATTCTATGCCGTTGTATGCGCCCGTGGTTTTAATGCTGTAAAGCATACTTTCAAACTCTCTTATAATGCGCATATCATGGTAAATACGCATAAAGTCGTCCGTGCTGAAATTTGCTTTTTCGTCTTTTATGGATTTGTCGTACTGATTAACGGGAATATCCGAGAAAGTGACCTTCCCGCTTTTTCTAAGTTCATTTGGGTCTAAAAACAATGATTTCGTCATGGTTTACACTCCTTCTTTATCAAAACTCCGACATAAATATGCCTTCTCTTATTATTTCGCTCACGGTGGGGTGGGGGAACACAAATTCCTTTATGTCGCTTATTTTTAGTTGCAGTTCCACCATCATTGCGGCGGAAACTATGAATTCCGAGGCATAACTGCCGATGATATGGCAGCCGATAAGCCTTTTATGTTTTTTGTCCACAATCAGCTTGCAAATGCCATCTCCGCCTTCGTTTTCCGCCATGTACCGACCGCTGTAATTCATCGAAAGCTTTATAACCTCTATGTCAAACCCTTTTTCCAGGGCAGTTTTTTCTGTTTCTCCCACACCCGCAACCTCAGGGGTAGTATAAATAACAGAAGGGATGGCATTATACCTCATAATATCCTTTTTGCCGAGGATATTATTTACCGCCACCTCCGCTTCACGGTATGCAGTGTGCGCAAGCATGGACTTTCCGTTTACGTCCCCCGCCGCATAGACGTTTGGGATATTTGTTTTTTGGCGGCTGTCGGTAACAATTCTGCCCCCGTCAGTCAAAACTCCGATAGTTTCAAGCCCTATACCCGAGATATTGGCTCTTCGTCCCACCGACATTAAAATACGGTCGGCAGGTACGGTTTCGATTTTGCCGTCCTTTTCAAAGACAACGCCATCCGCCGAGATTTCTGTTACCTTTGCACTAAGGTTAAACCTAATCCCTTTTTTGGTATAGTTATTCAAAAGAATTTCACTTATATCTCCGTCGGTAGGTCCTGCAATATGGTCAAGCATTTCTATTACCGTAACTTCGCTGCCTGCGGAATTATAGTATGCCGCCATCTCAAGCCCGATAACCCCGCCGCCTATTACAGCCAGCTTTTCAGGAACACTGTCAAGGGAAAGGGTTTCACGGTTTGTGATTACCTTGCCGCTTTTTATCCCTTCTTCCGCACCTTTTATTGGAGGGATAAAAGCTGATGAACCCGTGGCAATAATAAGGTTTTTTGCGGTGTATTCCGCACTACCCGCCAAAACGGTGTACCCCTCGGCGCTGCGCCCCGTAATTTCGCCGTTTTCTTTTACTACATCTACCCCAAAGCCCTTCAAGGCAGAGCCAACCCCTGCAACCAGTTTACGAACCACTTTATTTTTTCTTGCAACCACCTTTTTATGGTCCAAAACCGCATCGGAGGTGGTAACACCGTATTTTTCGCTGTGGCGGGCATAATCATATATTTTAGCCGAATAAAGCAGTGCCTTTGAAGGGATACAGCCCTCGTTTAAGCAAACACCGCCAAGTGCGTTTTTTTCTATAACCAGCGCTCTAAGACCTGCTTGCCCCGCTCTTTCACCCGCCAAATATCCCGCAGGGCCGCCGCCCAAAACAATTAAATCATAAATCATGGCAATCTCCTTCTACTTTGATAAAAGAACGCCGAAGTTTTCAAGTGTTGTTGAAAGCTCCTGTAAAAAGCGTGCAGTGGGCGCACCGTCAACCGCCCTGTGGTCAAATGTGACGGAAAGACCCATCTTAGGATAGGTTTTTATGTTGCCGCCATCTTCTCTTATGCCCGTGGTTATATTATCAATCCCTAAGATACCCGTTTGCGGCGGGTTTATAACCGGTGTAAACGACTCGACCCCAAATGTGCCTAAGTTTGTCACCGTAAAGGTGCCGTCCGTGAGGTCATCAGGGCTGATGGTGCCGTTTTTGCACATTTCGGCAAGCTTTTTGCTCTCAAATGCAATTTCATTCAGACTTTTCTTGTTGGCGGCAAATATGGTGGGAACCATAAGTCCTCTTGGGGTGTCAACCGCCATGCCGAGTTTTACATCGGCAAAGTAACGCATTTTATCACCCAAGAAATGGGCGTTTAAATCCCTATGGTTTAAAAGCACCCTTGAAACGGCATAAAGCACTATATCGTTTAGGGTTATATTTTCAAGTGCCAGTTTTTCACGGTTTTCCTTAATTTTTTTGCGCAAACTCATAATCTCGCTCGCGTCAAATGATGAGTTTAATGTAAGCTGTGCCATGGTGGAGAGGGATTCGTGCATTGAGCGGGCAATGATTTTTCTGATATTTGAAATCGGCTCCTCCGCAAACTCCGCCTCGGTTTTAGGAGTTTCCGAAACCACAGCGGGGGCTGCCTCCATATCCTCGACCCGCATTCTGCCGCCGACGCCTGTTCCGCCGCTTTGCGCCAGGGAAAGGATATCTCTTTCAATAATTCTGCCTGAGGGTCCCGTCGGCTGTGCAAGGTCAGGGGAAATACCCGCCCTACTTGCCGTATTTTGCGCACGGGGAGATATTTTTATTCGGTCACTCTTGTTCTCCGTGACAACAGGAGGCGTTTCCGCTATAACAGGGGCTGCTTCGACCTCAACTTCGCCGCTTTCACCCGTAGGTACAAATTCGGAAGTGTCCTCGCCGGGGGTGCCGATAACGCACACATTTGTCAGGCACTCCACATCGTCCCCTTCTTCAAAATAAACCTCTAAAATCGTACCCGCATCATGTGCTTCCTCGTCAAAGGTTGCCTTGTCGGTTTCGTATGTGAACAAAGCATCTCCAACCCCTACGGTGTCACCCTTTTGCTTGTGCCATTTGGTTATAATACAACTTTCAACAGACTGCCCTTGTTTGGGCATAATAACAGCAACTGCCATACAAAAAATCCTTTCTGTTTTATGATTTTGTTAAAATTTTATATTGGTTTTGCATTTTCCAGCAAATATTTTTCGGCATCCGCATTCCAAAGCCCGTTACTGTTTTTAACAAGCTTTGCAAGATGGGCAAAGACAGGGTCGCTTTTCCCCAGTTCCTCAAAATCATCTATTGCGGTGAGGGGCATTTTAATGTGCGTATAAATAAGTTTTTTGCCGCCTTTTATATTGGGAAGGTTTAATGTGGTTTCGGCTGCGGCATCAAGCCCGCCTATATGTGTGACCATGGACGAGGGGTTTAGCCTGCCCGTTTCCATCATTTTAAGGGCTTCCCGCATATCATCTGTATTGCCGCCGCTTGTGCCCACAATATGGGTGGCAGCATAATGAACATTATAAAAATTAAATTCGACAGTAAAAGCGTTTTTAGTGGGTCCTGCAAAAAAATTAAGGCACGCGTCAAAACCCAAAATTCTGTCCCCCATCTCAATTACCGGTTTTACGGGCGCATAGACGAATACATCGTCATACCCCCGTCCTTCGGTAAGGCTCATAAGCCCTTCTTCCCCGCCTTCGGAGGTGTTTATGTATACAAGGCGCACTCCGTTTTTCTCTGCCTCCTCGGGGGTAAAAATCTCCGCCGCTCTTTTCAGTCTGGCATCATCAATATCCGTCACAACCAAAAGGGAGGGTCTGATATCGGAATGAATTGCGTAGTCAACCGCTCCAAGCCCCATGGGTCCGGCACCTGCCAAGAGTGCCATGTTTCCACCTTTTTTTATCTCCATCTGGTGAACATAACTGCCCGGTTTTGTATGATATGTCGCATGGAAACCTCCGATAACGCAGCTCATAGGCTCCGCAAGAGAACCGTAAAAATAGGCTTCCCCTTCGTATGGGAGAAGGCAACCGGTTTCCATAAACTCATTAGGTATAATTATATGGGTTGCATTGCCGCCGATATATTTATAGGAGTACCCGGGGGCCGCCAAGCTTCCCTTATAGTTTATAGCGGGCTGGATTGAAAATTTTTGCCCCGCCTTCCATTCGTGCTGCCATTTTGCACCCACCTGTTCAATAATACCGCAAAATTCATGTCCCAAAATAATGGGATTCTCTGCCACGTCATCGGGTACACGCTTATGTGCGGAACCCTGTATTGCCGCTTTGTATGATGACATACAAATAGAGTCGGACACTATCCGTGCTAAAATTTCGTCCTCACCTATTGACGGCAGTTCAAATTCCTCAAGCCTCAAATCGTTTTCGCCGTATAGTCTTACAGCCTTTGTTTTCATGCCTTAGTCCTCCTTAAACTACTTTTACACCTTGATCCTTTATTTTTGCTTTAATAGTTTCATCAAAATTTTTGTCTGTTACAAGAATATCCGCCTCGGCAAGACCTGCAAATGTAAAGGGGTGGTTACGGTGAAGCTTTGTACTGTCCATAACCACAATGGTTTTGCCCGCTTTGCTGATAACCTTTTTTTTGAGCAGACTGTCGTCATATCCGCCGCAGGTAAACCCGTATTCAAAGGAAAAGCCGGATGCGGCAATAACCGCAGTGCCTATGTTTATGCTATCCAAAAACTCACATGCACCGATACCCGACAAGGATATATTATCACGGTTTAGCGTGCCGCAAACCACATTTATTTCACAATTTGGATTTTTTATAAGCTCCAAGGCGATATTTGGATCGTTTGTTACGGCATACATAGGTTTTTGCCCAAGTTCTTTGACAATGCGCATAACAGTGCTTCCGGCATCAAAAAACACACAGCTTTTTTCTTCAATCAGCCCCTTCATTTTTTGGGCTATTTCCTCTTTTAAATCAGCATTTATTACTTCCCGGCTATGGTACCCTTCTTCCTTTTGGGTGAAAAGATGCAGGATGCTTTTGGCGCCCCCTTTGGTGCGCACAATCTCGCCTCGGTTTTCAAGGTACTCCAAATCCCTTCTGATAGTCATAGAAGAAACATCAGGAAAAAGTTTTGCAAGCTCCGCAATACTTAAAAACCCTTTTTCGGACAAATGCGTATTTATAAGTTTACGCCGTTCCTGTATTTCGACCACCCCCGTATATGTTTTGAACACCCGATGAAAAAAAGTAACACATAAATCTATTATAAGTGATAATTTTTAACATGTCAAGTATAAATGCCAAAAGAAAAGGAGCGGGGCAAAGAAAACAAAAATGTCCTTTGCGCCGCCCCTTTATTATATTATTTTCTGGCCTCTGCCACCTTGCTTACAAACTCTTTCGCAAGCCTTGTTATGGATGCATAATCCCCTGTTTTTGCGCCCGCTGTAAGTGCGCCGCCTACACCTATTGCAGATGCCCCCGCATCAATCCATTCGGACACGTTTGTAATATCAACACCGCCAGTGGGCATTAGTTTTGAGTGGGGGATGGGACCTTTTATTGCCTTTAGAATTTTCGGGCCAAAGGCTTCGCCCGGGAATACCTTAACAATGTCCGCACCCGCCTCCATTGCATTTACAACCTCTTTAATGGTCATTGCCCCAGGCATACAGGGTATGCGGTAGCGGTTACAAAGCTTAACGGTTTCCGCATCAAAATAAGGGCTTACAACATACTGTGCGCCGGATAAAATAGCAATTCTTGCTGTTTCTGGGTCCAAAACGGTGCCTGCGCCCAATATCATTTCGCCGTTTTTGTATGTCAATGCAAGTTCTTCAATCACCTTGTGTGCCATGGGTACCGTAAATGTAAGTTCAATTGCGGGAACCCCGCCCTCAAGGCATGCATCTGCAATTCTCTTTGCCTGTTCCCCGTTTTCCGCACGCACAACGGCAACAACCCCGCTGTCGCAAATTTTTGTTAACACTAATTCCTTGTCCATCATAAACCTCCTAAATTTCTGAAAGTGTTTTGTTTATATAATTAATAAACTGCATAAAAACAATACCCGGCTCCTCAAGGTCACTGTACCATCTCTTTACCCATTCCAGTGACAAAAATCCCTGAAAATCAGCTGATTTGAGGACGGTAAGACAATCCACAACAGGGATGTCGCCCTCGCCCATCATACGGTATTGAACCTGTCCGTCTATCAAAACCGAGTCCTTTAAATGTATATGCCTTATATGTTTGCCAAGGGTGTCAAAAGTTTTTTGGCAAGGCTCTCCCCCAAAACGGTAAGTGTGATGCAAATCCCAAAGCACGCCGCAGGCGGGGCTTGACACTCTGTCGATTACAGACTTTAATCTATCACTGTTTGAATAAACTCCGTTAGTTTCAACAAGGCAGATAACGCCTTTTTTGTCGGCATATTCACAAAGCGCCTTTAAATCCTCCGCTACCTTCTCGTCGTCAATCCCTTCTCCGGGCTGCGGTGCCTCATCCCCCAGCACCCTTACATAGGGAACCTGCATTTTTGCCGCAAGGTCAATATATTCCTTTCCTTCATCTATACAATCCCCGCCGCCTAAAATACAGCCGGCGGTAAAACAGGTTATAGAAAGCCCCAAAGAGCGGAGTTTTTCCATGGTTTCTTCCGCTTTATCTTCCGAAAACTCCTTTATTTTCGGAGCATAAATTTCGTTTTTAACCCCTCTGACTTCAATCCCCTGATACCCGAAGTCCCGAGCGGTTGAAATTATTTCGCTCCATTGCCAGTTCGGGCAACCAAGAGTGGAAAAAGCTATTTTCATACGGCTACTCCTTTCAGAAAAGCTACTGACCCACCGAATAGTTCGGCGCCTCTTTAGTAATGTAAATATCATGGGGATGCCCTTCACGAAGAGCCGCACCGGTGATTTTTATAAATTTGCCATTTTCTTTCAAATCAGCAATACTTCCCGCGCCGCAATATCCCATACCCGCACGCAAACCGCCCACAAGCTGGAAAACCGTGTCCGAAACGCTTCCCTTATACGGCACACGTCCCTCCACCCCTTCGGGGACAAGCTTTTTATTGTCCTGCTGGAAGTAGCGGTCACGCCCGCCGCGGCTCATGGCGCCTATTGAACCCATTCCGCGATAAACTTTAAATCTGCGCCCCTGGTACATTTCCTCGGTTCCCGGGCTTTCCTCGCACCCCGCAAAAAGACTTCCAATCATTATAACATCGGCACCTGCCGCCACGGCCTTAGTGAGGTCACCCGAATATTTAACACCGCCGTCGGCAATCACAGGTATTCCGTATCCTGCCGCTGCCTCATAAACATCACATATCGCCGTAACCTGCGGTACACCTATACCTGCAACAACACGTGTGGTACAGATGGAGCCGGGGCCTATACCAACCTTTATCGCATCCGCCCCCGCCTCAATCAAATCCCTTGCCGCTTCGCCCGTCGCAACATTGCCAGCAACAAGCTGAAGCTGCGGGAATTTAGCCTTAACCATTTTTACGGAATTTAAAACATTTATTTGATGACCGTGAGCCGAATCAAGAACAACAACATCTACTTTTGCTTTCACAAGTTCCTCGCACCGCTCCAAAACATCACCTGTTGCACCTATTGCCGCCCCGACAAGGAGTCTGCCCCCGTCATCACGGGCAGAGTTTGGGTACTGAATTGCCTTTTCAATATCCTTAATAGTTATAAGTCCTTTTAAGTTGCCGTTTTCGTCTACTATGGGGAGTTTTTCAATTTTATGTTTCCTCAGTATTTCTTGCGCCTGCTGGAGGTTTGTGCCCTCAGGGGCGGTTATAAGGTTTTCGCTCGTCATAACATCACGAATTTTCTGGTTAAAATCAACCTCAAACCTTAAATCCCTATTGGTGAGAATACCCACCAGCTTACTTCCTTCGGTTATTGGAACACCCGAAATTTTATATTTCCCCATAAGCTCATTCGCTTCGCTAAGCCTGTGTTCCGGCGAAAGAAAAAACGGGTCCACAATTACACCGTGTTCGGATCTTTTAACCTTATCAACCTCGATAGCCTGCTCGTCTATGGACATATTTTTATGGATAATACCGACGCCGCCTTCCCTTGCGATGGCAATTGCCAAATGTGACTCTGTAACAGTATCCATTGCCGCACTCATCAGAGGTATATTAAGTTTTATTTTCTTGGTCAGCATAGTTGTTATATCAACATCCGCAGGCAGAACCTCGGACCGTTGCGGAACCAACAAAACATCATCAAAAGTAATGCCTTCGTTCATAAATCTATCCATATGAATCTCCCTTCTCAAATTAACCTATATTTTATCAAACCCTCATGCCCACGTCAACATCTTCCGCAAAAGTTTTTTCACATCCTCGGGGCTTTTTGCTTCATTTGCCATAAGTTTTATTGCGGAGGCGCCGGGAAGACCCTTAACATACCATGCGATATGCTTTCTTGCTTCCAAAACGCCGATATGTTTGCCCTTTTTTTGGATAAGTAGTTCCATATGCTCTCGGGCGGTTTCATAACGCTCTTCCAAAGTGACGGGGGTGGGGGAAATGTCAGAAAGGGCATCATTTATTTCTCTGAAAATAAAAGGATTACCCATGGCTCCTCTACCTACCATAACACCGTCGCACCCAGTTTCCCGAAACATTTTGAGAGCATCCTCGCCGCTTCGTATGTCCCCGTTTCCCACAACGGGAATGGAAACCGCATCTTTCACCCTTTTTATTGTATCCCAATCGGCCCTACCGCCATACTGTTGTGCGGCGGTGCGTCCGTGAACGGTTATAGCCGCAGCACCGGATTGCTCGATGATTTTTGCAATCTCAACAGCGTTTTCACTGTCCCGCCCCTTTCGTATCTTAACTGTAACGGGAACAGAGGAGCTTTCCACAACCGCCCTGACAATTTCAGCGATTAGCCCGGGATTTGTTAAAAGAGCGCTACCCTCACCGTTTTTTACAATCTTAGGTGCGGGGCAGCCCATATTAATATCAATTATATCGGCTTTGCCTGAAAGCACCTTGGCGGCGTTTGCCAAAATCTCAGGTTCACTGCCAAAAATCTGTGCTGCATGGGGAGAGGGCTCCCCCTCAAAATCTAACAGGGAAAAAGTTTTTTTATCCTCGTAACCCATCGCCTTTGCGCTTGCCATTTCAGAGAAAGCAAGGCTTGCTCCAAAACGCCTGCACATAATACGAAAGGGTAAATCACTTATCCCTGCCATGGGGGCAAGAAAAACCTTGCCCGTTATAACATTGCCTATTTTCATAATATTCTCCGCGAATTTCTTGTTTCATAAAAGATGACAAAAAGCACGGCTTTTTACGCCATGCCTTTTATTTTTATTTTCTAAGCTCTTGTCTGCCCGCCTTGATTTCCTCCACCTGCCCGACAAGCCTTTCTTCCAAAGCCGACAAAATATTTTCGGCATACTGCCTTGCGCCCAAGCGTATCTCCCGTGCATTTTTCTGGGCATTCGTAATTATTTCGTTTGCCTGGTCATAAGCTTTTTTTGTAATTTCATGCTCGTTCACCATTTGGGCTATCTGCTCTTCAGTGCCTTTTATAATGTTTGCCGCTTCCTGATGAGCCTCCGTAATAATGCGGGTTCGCTCCTCCTTAACCCATTTTGCCTGTTTCAAGTCCTCCGGTAGTCTTAGCCTTAAATCACCCAAAAGTTCCATTAAGTCATCCTTATCAACAAGCGTTTTATGAAAAATAGGCAAGGTGAAGCTGCTTTCAATCACATCCTCCAACTGGTCAATAACATCAAATATTTCCACCGATTTCCCCTCCTTTTATTGTAATGAAGCTTTTTTGTAAATTTCGTCCGTTATGATGGGCGGAACCAAACCATCCAGGGATCCCCGGTATCTGGCGACCTCCCTTACAATACTTGAACTCAAATACTGGTTTTGTGCGCTTGCCATCATAAACAGGGTTTCTATCTCGGGGTCAAGCTTTCTGTTTGTAAGCGCCATTTGAAACTCATATTCAAAGTCACTCACAGCCCTTAGCCCCTTTATTATGACAGTAGCCCCTATGCCCGACATATAATCAACCAAAAGACCGTCAAACGCATCAACCTCCATATTAGGGATATGGGCAGTAACTTTTTTTATCTGCGCCTTCCTTTCGTCAACCGAAAATAGAGGTTTTTTGCTGTTATTTATCAAAATAGAAACAAATATTTTATCAAAAATTTTAGCGCTTCTCTCTATTACATCAATATGCCCGTTCGTGACCGGGTCAAAACTACCCGGATAAACTGCTATTTTCATTTAATTATCTTCCTCCAAAACCGCGATAAATGTGCTTCCGTACTTGCGGTCCGTTATAGTTTTAAAGCCGTGCATAGCATCATGGGGAATAACGTTCGAACTTTCTAAAACAACAAGCCCTCCCCTGGACAGCAGCCCTTTTTCCGAAATTATTTTCAGCGAAGGTTCGTAAAGCCCTGAATTATACGGCGGGTCAATAAAAATTATATCATATAAGATTTCGGTTTTTTTTAAAAATGAAAGGGAGTTTCCATTTTTCACAACAGAGCTTTGCAAAAGGCCCGTGTTCTCCAAATTCTTTTTCACAGCCAACAATGCAGTGTGATTGATATCCACAAAAACCGCTGTTTTTGCATTTCTTGACAATGCCTCAATACCCATTGCGCCGCTGCCTGCAAAAAGGTCCAATACCACAGCATCTTGCACCTTATTACCCAGTATATTAAAAACCGCTTCTCTAACCTTGTCAGAAGTAGGTCTTGTATCTTCCCCTTTTGGGCTTATAAGTTTTCGCCCCCCAGCAAAACCGGAAATAACCCTCAAACGCAAACCCCCATAAAAATTTATAAATATATAGACTATTTTATATTAACTATCAAAAAAGTCAATAGTATTTGTATAATTTTATTCTAATTTTAAAATAAAATTGAGTTTTTTGAGAAAAAGAGAGTTTTTCAAGCGAGATTTTACTTATATTGTCTTAGAAAGGCATCATCTTTGTAACCGATAATATTGACTGTATTTCCTCTTTATGCTATACTGATTTTATAAAACGGAGGGAATAATAAATGTATAAAGCGTGTATTTTTGATTTGGACGGGACAGTTGCCGATACTCTTAATACAATTGCACATTTCGGAAATTTGGCACTTGAAAAGTTTTCGTTACCGAAAATAGATACCGAAAGGTATCGGTTTCTCGCAGGAAACGGGGCTGAAAAGCTTATAAAGCGAATGATAAACGAAGCGGGGGGAAACCCAGAAAATTTTGATGAAATGCTGGACTACTATATGTCCGAATATGATAAGGACCATATGTATAAAACCACGGTATACACAGGGATGCGGGAGCTTTTGGATGAGATTAAAGGGCGGGGAATAAAGCTTGGCGTGCTTTCAAACAAACCGCATCACACGGTACAAAATGTTTGTGCCTCCCTTTTCGGAGAGGGGTTTTTTAATGTGTGCAGGGGGCTATGCGAAGGTTCGCCCGCAAAACCCGACCCGCTTGTTTTTGGGGAGATCATACAAGAAATGGGCGTTTGTGAGAATGAGTGTATTTATATAGGGGATACGGATGTTGACATGAAAACAGGAAAGGCCGCCGGTGTCTTTACAATAGGCGTTTTATGGGGGTTTAGAGAAAGGGAGGAGCTTCTGGCAGCGGGTGCGGACTTGATTATTTCAAAACCCCAAGAAATATT
>CAZNYY010000027.1:0-670 GCA_964577335.1 uncultured Oscillospiraceae bacterium
CCGCTCTTTTAAGCTCCGCCTCAAATTCCACCCGTGAAGCCTTGAAATTCGGGGTGTCAATATTTGCGATATTATTGGAGGTCACCTCTGATCTGAGCCACGAAGCATCCAGTATCCTTCCCAAATAATCGGAATGCGAAAAAATTTTAATCATAATAAGTTTCATAGCCTTTCTGCCCACAAAAATATAAATAATAATTTACTTGACCTCACCGTGGGCGGATAAGGCGTAAAAAGCCTATACGCCGCCTAAATATCCCCATATTTTTTTGACATAGTTTTGTGTTTCGGCAGGCAGTTTTGCCATTTGAGCGGGATCATTCAAATCAGAAATTTTTAGATTTAAAACCCTGTTTGGCCCGCAGTTATAGGCTGCAAGCGCCAAATCCACATTGCCGCCAAACCTGTCAATCTGGGTTTTAAGATAGCGCACACCGCCGTCAATATTCTGCTCGGGGTCAAACGAGTCTTGCACTCCAAGCCATGCGGCAGTTGCGGGCATAAGCTGCATAAGTCCTCTTGCCCCCGCATATGACACGGCATTTGGATTAAAGCTTGACTCCGCACGTATCACTGCGCGGATTAAATCCTCGTTTAATGAATATTTATCAGCTTTTTCGCTTATGATATGGTCAAAGTCACTCGCAGTGCTTTTTGTAGAAGTAATTGA
>CAZNYY010000027.1:680-13628 GCA_964577335.1 uncultured Oscillospiraceae bacterium
GGCGCAAAAACACTAGCAGTGTCCAAAGCGCTGCTCTGCACCAAAACCTCCGTTTCATATGCCGCAGGCGAATTTTCGGCAGACAGCACAGCGCTTTCAAAACACGCTTTAAAGCTTTGATTAATTTCTTCGATACGCCCGTTTACTCTGCCCTGTATCTCGCTGACCTTTGAATGAAAAATACTATTTACACCATAAAGCATTAGTTCACCCCTTTGTCATTTGAATCGTTACGCTAATTCGCGCATCCAATTCTTATATCGTGCAAAACTAAATATAGTTTAGTGTTTTTTTAAATTTTATAAAATTATGATTTTTCGATATAAAGACAGAAACAGTTTAAAAATTCAGGCAGTGGCGAAATATAGAATAAAATGTAGAATTTTCACCAACATTTTAAACAATAACATTTAAAAGCTTGCTCGTCAAGACATTTTTTTATATAAATTAAATATCTTCGTTTAAATTTTAAGTAAATTGTACCTTTTATTTTTTTTTAACACAATACATATTTACCACCCAAAATTACCATACTAACCATGAACAATTTAATAACATGGAGGTAATTTAATTGAAAGCTACTGGCATTGTTAGAAGAATAGATGATTTAGGCCGTGTGGTAATTCCAAAAGAAATCAGAAGGACCATGAGAATTCGAGAAGGTGACCCGCTTGAAATTTATACAGACCGTGACGGCGAGGTTATTTTTAAGAAATATTCGCCCATAGGAGAACTTGGTGATTTTGCAATGCAATATGCGGAAACCCTGTCAAAAACCTCGGGACACCCTATTTGCATAACTGACAAGGATAATGTAATAGCTGTTTCAGGCGCACCAAAAAAGGAATTGCATGAAAAACGTATAAGCACTGACCTTGAAAAAGTTATGAATGACAAGTTAAGCTTCATGTCAAAAAGCGGAGACACAAAAAGGTTTTCGGTTGCGGAAGGCGTTGAAAAGTATTTTGCCGGTGTTGTCGTACCGATTATATCCGAGGGCGACTCCATAGGCACAGTGGTTGTTATGACGGATGAAACAAATGCACAACTTGGCGAAGTTGAAAACAAACTTGCCGAGTCTGCCGCAGGTTTTCTTGGAAAACAAATGGAGCAGTAGAGATTTTATAGATTAAAAAAAGAGGTGCAAGCATCTCTTTTTTTAATACATTTTGTTGTAAATTTCAGTAACTTCTGCAAGAACCTTTTTTATATCATATTTTTTCACGGCCGCAATATTGTTTTCCCCCATTCGCTCACGAAGCGGCTTGTCCTTTGCCAAATGCTGTATAAGCTTTGCAAAGCAGGTATCATCCTTAGATTTTACCATATAACCGTTTTCACCCTCGACTATAATATCCGCATTTCCCCGAATGTTTGAGCAAATAACAGGCAACCCCGCCGCCATGGCTTCCATTAAAGAAACGGGCAACCCTTCCCTCATGGAGGGAAATACAAAAATATCACTTGCATGGTATAAATTAAAAATGTCCTTCCTGAAATTTAAAAACTTTATTTGAGTGTCAACACCCATTTTCCATGCGAAATCCTTCAAAGATTTCTCCAAATCGCCCTGTCCGCAAATTAAATATATGATATCAGGGTTCTTAATTTTTGCAAGGGCTTTAATTATTGTTTTGTAATTCTTTCCCTTTGCTAACCTTCCGACCGATATAAGGACAAGCGCCCGTGCGGGAATACCAATCTCCTGTCTTTGCTTTTCTGTATCCATGGAAACACCCTGAATTTTATTGGTATCTATCCCCACGCCCGATACATACTCAACCTTTTTTGCCGAAAACCCTTTTGCCCTGTTATAATCCTCCGAATTAATTGTAATAATAACATCCGTAAACCTTGCACAAATTCTTTCGGCGGGATAATACAAAATCCAGTTTGCAAGGGGAGCGCCTTTATAAAAGTGAAACCCGTGGGCTGTATAAATTACTTTCGTTCCTTTTTTTCGGGCATTTCTTGCCGCCAGGCGGGTTAGTATAGACGCTACGGGGGTATGACAATGGATTATATCATAATCGTTTGTCTCAATAATCCGCTTTAATTTACGGTATGCAATTAAATTCTTTATTTTAAACGGAAAATTTTTAAAATCAATATCATAAAACTTGTCACAATTAGGTATTGTACATTCTTCCTGCACATAATCATTTTTGGCGGCAACATGAGTTTCATAGCCGTTTTGTTTAAACCACTCCAAATAGGGCAAATGAAAGACATTTATATGCAGTTTAACAACATTGGCAGTAAACAGAACCTTTTTCAAATTCATATGCTCCTTTTTATTATGTGCTTTTAAAAATTATACTATAAAAGATCCAGTATGGCAAGGATTTTTGTTTACAAACACCTGCCAGCCTTCTAATTGACAAAAAGCGAGAATTATAGTATAGTAAATTAGTAACATCTGATTATAGACAGGAGAAAAAAATGCTTGAAAAAATACTTGAAAAGGTTCAAAAACCATCAAGATATACGGGGGGCGAATTCGGGAGTATCATAAAAAATCCGGCTGATATTTCTGTTCGCTTTGCTTTTTGCTTTCCTGACCTGTACGAGGTTGGGATGAGTCATCTTGGCATGAAAATTATGTACCATGCGCTAAACGAGAGAGCGGATACATACTGCGAACGTGCCTTCATGCCATGGACTGATATGGCGGATGAGATGGAGCGTGAGGGAATTCCCCTTTATGCGCTTGAGAGCCGCCACTCTTTGGCGGAGTTTGATATTCTCGGTTTTACCCTTCAATATGAAATGAGTTATACAAATATTCTTGCGATGCTGCACCTATCCGGTATCCCCCTTTTGCAGGCGGAGCGGGGCGAGGGAATGCCGCTTGTATGTGCAGGAGGGCCTTGCGCCTTCAACCCGGAACCGCTTGCCGATTTTGTTGATTTTTTTGTAATCGGCGAAGGTGAGGAGGTTACGGAAGAAGTTATTGAGGCCTATAAAAATCTTAAAGAAAATGGTGCCGACAAAAACAAGGTTTTATCCCGACTTGCAAAAATTGAAGGCGTTTATGTACCTTCATTGTATGAAGTGGAGTATGAGGGCAATCGTATAAAATCCGTCACTCCTATAAATAGTAATGTGCCCGCAAGAATAAAAAAGCGTATTATAAAGGATATGGACAAGGTTTCCTATCCCGACACAATTATTGTACCTTTTACCGAGGTTGTTCATGACAGAATAATGCTTGAACTTTTTCGTGGTTGTATCAGGGGATGCAGGTTTTGCCAGGCGGGGTTTATTTACCGACCCGTGCGTGAGCGCTCACAGGAAAAGCTTTTGGAAATTGCGAAAGGTCTTATGAAAAGCACGGGCTATGAAGAAATATCGCTCTCGTCCCTTAGCACGAGTGATTACAGCTCTCTTTCCGGTTTTACAAAAGAGCTTATAGAACTTACGGAAAAGGAAATGACAAATTTGTCCCTCCCCTCTCTTAGGATTGATAATTTTTCAATTGAACTTATGCAAAGGGTTCAAAAGGTAAGAAAAAGCGGGCTGACCTTTGCGCCCGAGGCGGGAACACAGAGGATGAGGGATATTATAAACAAGGGAATTACGGAAGAAGATATTATAAACTCCGCCAGAACTGCATTCTCGGGCGGATACAAAAGCTTAAAACTTTATTTTATGATAGGTCTGCCGTATGAAACAATGGAGGACATAGAGGGTATCCCACGGCTTGCACAGAAAATACTTGATGTGTATTTTGAAGAAACGGGCGGACGTGGCGGACGGGGGGCTGCAATAAGTGCCAGTGTTGCGTCATTCGTGCCAAAACCGCACACTCCCTTCCAATGGGCGGCGCAGGACACAACCGAGAAACAGCGTGAAAAACAGGCAGTTTTGCTTGGAACCAAACGTTCAAGAAAAATTTCGTTGAGTTATCACGAGTCGAAACTAAGTATTTTAGAAGGGGTTTTTGCCCGTGGCGACAGGCGGCTTGGCAGGGTTTTGGAGCGTGCCTTTAAAAACGGCTGCCGTTTTGACGGTTGGGGCGAGCATTTTGATTTTGGGAAGTGGCAAAGCGCATTTGACCAGTGCGGAGTAACTATTGACGACTACATACGGGAACGCTCGTATGACGAAATACTGCCGTGGGATATAATTGACCCGGGTGTTTCAAAAGCATTTTTAATAGAAGAAAACGAGCGGGCAAAAAGGGGCGAAGTTACCCCTAACTGCCGTGAACGCTGTATGGGGTGCGGTGCGGCGGTTTTCGGCGGAGGTGTTTGCTATGAGTAAATATGTGGTCCGCTACAAAAAAACAGGGGACGGTAAATATGTGTCGCATTTGGATTTTTTGCGAACCTTTCAACGTGCCATGCGCCGTGCGGAGATACCGCTGAAATATTCGTCAGGGTTTAACCCCCACCCCCTGCTGTCGTTTGCGCTGCCGCTTGCGGTGGGCATTGAAGGGGAATGTGAAATGCTTGAAACCGAACTTTTGCATGACATTTCTGAGGACGAGTTTCGGGACAGGGTGAATGCCTCCCTCCCCAATGTAATAAGAGTTATAAATATAGAAAAAATTGAAGGTAAGAATAATTTTTCCGAGGTTTCGGGTGCGGTGTACGAGGTCTTGCCTGAAAACATGCCAACCTTGGAGGAGATGGAGCGGTTTTTAGCGCATGACAGCATATTTATGGAAAAAAGAACGAAAAAGGGCGTATCTTCAGTCGACATAAAACCCGATATTTTTAAAATTGAGTTATTGGAAAAGCATATTCTCATGACACTTGCGGCAGGCTCCGTACGAAACTTAAAGCCAACACTTGTTTCAGATGCCATGAATACATACATAAATGGTTTTTCGACAGGGTTTTGCAGATATAGACGCATAGCTATTTTGGACAAAAACGGGGCTAAAATGTAAAATTTTAATTTTTTTTGATTAATCATCAAAAAACGATTGCTTTATTTGTAAAAGTTATATATACTTATTATAATTATTACTTAAATATCAGAAAAATTCAGTTTATAATTGAAATTGCGAAGTAATGATACGTAGTGTTGTTAAACATCGTGTTTTACGATTTTAATAGTTAGATGCCGAAAGGAAGATGAAATTTGTTTGGATACGGGCAAGATATAGGAATTGATTTGGGGACAGCCTCTGTTCTGGTGTATGTCAAGGGGCGGGGAATTGTTTTAATTGAACCATCGGTGGTGGCTATCGACAAAAATACGAACAGGGTTTGTGAGGTGGGCGCGGAAGCGCAGCGGATGATTGGGCGCACACCCGGCAATATTGTCGCCATACGCCCACTTCGTGACGGGGTTATTTCCGATTATGATAATACGGAAAAAATGATACGATATTTTTTGAAAAAAGTTTGTAACAAAAGGCTGTTTCGTCCGAATGTTATAGTATGCGTGCCAAGCGGTGTGACGGAGGTTGAGGAGAGGGCGGTTATTGATGCCGCAATCCAAGCGGGGGCACGCCGTGCGCATTTGATTGAGGAGCCGATTGCCGCGGCAATAGGTGCGGGGATTGATATTTCAAAGCCCTACGGAAGTATGGTGGTTGACGTTGGCGGCGGTACGAGTGATGTTGCGGTAATTTCTTTGGGCGGCATTGTGGTTTCAAACTCCATAAAAATTGCGGGTGACACGTTTGACGATACAATCATAAGATATATTAGGAAAAAATATAATATTATGATTGGAGAACGTACAGCGGAAGAAATTAAAATACAAATCGGCTGCGTTTTCCCCAAAGACGAAGAAGAAACTATTGAAATCAGGGGGCGCTGCCTTGTAAGCGGTCTGCCAAAAACGGTGTCCGTTTCATCCTCGGAGATACTTGAGGCACTTGAAGAACCCGCATTTGCGATTGTTGATGCTGTTCACAACGTTTTGGAAAAAACACCGCCTGAACTTGTGGGGGATATCAGTAATTCAGGTATTATCCTCACGGGCGGCGGCTCGCTTATCTTCGGACTTGACCGGCTTTTAAGCAAGGAAACGGGTATAAATGTGCGCCTTGCGGAGGATGCGGTTTCCTGTGTTGCTATTGGTACGGGAAAAGCGCTTGATAATATTGATGCGCTTAAAGAAACTATAACGTCACAGAGAAAAAGGTTTCATTCCTAAGGTTTATACAACTTAATATCCTCGGGGCAGGGTGAAATTCCCTACCGGCGGTAATCCATTAAAATGGCAATCCATTTACATGGCAAGCCCGCGAACCTGTAAAGGCCGATTTCGGTGAGATTCCGAAGCCGACGGTATAGTCCGGATGAAAGAGGTTTTTTTATTGCGGTTTTCCCCGGGGTTTTTCCTCGGGGTTTTTTTTGAAAAATTTTAAATAAAAGGAGATTACATTATGAACAAAAACTTAAAACTTATCACACTAACGGGGGTTTTATCCGCCATTTCAGTGGCACTTGTTGTTGCAATACATTTTCCCATTTTCCCCGCCGCCCCCTACCTTGAATATGACCCGGCGGACATACCTATTTTAATAGGCACCCTTGTGGCAGGTCCTTATATGGGGCTTATAATGACGGTGGTGGTGTCACTTGTGCAAGGGCTTACCGTCAGCGCACAGAGCGGTGTTTACGGCATAATAATGCATATTATAGCCACAAGCACGCTTGTAATCGTTACGGGTTTAATATATAAAACCCGCAAAACAAAGCCCATGGCAGCACTGGGGCTTACGGCGGGTAGTATTGCAATGGCGGTTGTTATGGTTTTTGCAAACCTTTTGATAACACCTCGTTTTACAGGTATGCCTGTGGAGGCTGTAAAGGGCTTGCTGCTGCCTGTTATAATACCTTTTAATCTTATAAAGGCAGGGCTAAACTCGGTGGTTGCATCCATTGTTTTTGCCCTTGTTCAGCCGTACATATCCAAAAAGTAGTACAAAAAAAGGAAGGGGCGAAAATCGCCTCTTCCCTTTTTTTATCATTTTATATAAACGCAAGTATTACAAAGTTTATTATAAACAACAATGTAGAAACAATGAGAATTGGGTGAATATCCTTCGTCTCTTTTTTAAATATCTTAACTATGCAGTAGAAGATAAACCCTGTTGCTATTCCGTAAGAAATGCTGTAGCAAAGTGCCATAAAAATACCTGCAAAGAAAGCGGGGATTGCCTCGTCCAAATCATCCCATTTAATTTCTTTAAACGAACCCATCATCATTATACCGACAACTATCAAAGCGGGAGCGGTTGCCGCCGCAGGAACAATGCCCGCAACAGGCGCCAAGAAAATAGCGGCGATAAAGAGTATTGCGGTTGTAACACTTGTAAGTCCTGTACGTCCGCCTGCCGCTATACCCGCCGCACTTTCAACATAAGTTGTTGTGTTTGACGTTCCGAAAATAGCACCGATTGAAGTTGCGATAGAGTCGGAGAACAGCGCCCTGTCCATTTTGGATTTAAAGCCCGAGCTTTGCTGCATTTTAACTTCGTCCTCGGCACTGAAAATACCTGTTCTGCGCCCTGTACCTATAAATGTTCCGATTGTATCAAAGGTATCCGACAAGCTAAACGCAAATATTGTCATCAAAACAAGCGGAATTTTTGCCGCATCGGTAAACAATGACACCATGCCGTCTTTTCCGAATGCCGCACCGAATGTCACCCCAAGGTCAGAGAAAACTTGTCCCAAACCCGAAGTTGCGCCAATGTCCGAAACATTTACAACACCCATGGGTATACCTATTATTGTTGTACCGATAATTCCCCAAAGAATGGCGCCCCTAACCTTTAAAACAAGCAATACAATTGTCAAAATAAGACCGATTATGGCAAGCAGAACCGACGGGTCGTTGAGCGCCACTAAAGCTGGAACAGCGCCTGCATTTGCAACTACGGTTCCACCATCCAAAAGGGTGTATGTACCCGGGTCGGATGTAAAGTTTATAAGCCCCGCACTTTTAATGCCAATGTAAGCAATAAAAATACCAATACCGCCGCCTATGGCGTTTTGAAGGCTTACAGGGATGGATTTTATTATTGATTTACGAAGTTTTGTAACGGTAATGATAATGTTTATAACACCGCAGAGGAAAACCATGGCAAGTGCCTGCTGCCATGTAAATTTAAGTGCAAAACATACTGTGTAGGTAAAAAATGCGTTAAGCCCCATACCGGGTGCCTGTGCATAGGGTACGTTTGCAAACAGCCCCATTACAAGAGTACCGATTACAGATGCTATTATTGTTGCGAGAAAAACCCCGCCCCATGGCATTCCTGTCAATTCCAGCATTGCAGGATTTACAAAAATTATGTAGGACATTGCGAAAAAAGTTGTAAGACCGGCTATAATCTCGGTTGAAACCTTGGTGCCGTGTTCTTTTAATTTAAAGAACTTGTTCATAAAAACCCCTCCAATATAATTTTTATTTTAATGGGCAAGCCCAATAAAACCGTTATTTCTTGCCTATGCTTAAAATAAGATTTAATATAATACCGAAAATTGCCGCCGTTGCAATTGCAGGAAGCTGTATCCCGAATATAGGTATCATCCCGCCTTCAAAACCAAACGAGCCGCCAAGACCTATAATAAATATAACAGCTATTACCGCTAAATTTCTCGAGTCGAACATATCCACTTTTTTACTGATCATAATAGTAACACCCTGTGCGGCGATAACACCGAAAAGGTAAATAGATATGCCGCCTATCACAGCCGGGGGAATTGAATAAACCGCTGCGGAAAGCGGTGTAAAACACGCAATAATCATGGTAATCACGGCAGCAACTGCTACCATGGGGGTTGAAAAGTTTTTTGTAACCGCCATTGTTGACAGGTTTTCACCGTAATTTGTGCCCGCGGGACCGCCAATCATACCCGCTATAATATCGCCTATACCGTCGCCTATGAGGTTTAAACCAAGCTTGTCCCCAATATTGTATCTCTTGGGTGATTTTTTCCTCTGTGCCAGCTCGTTTACATACACATCAAGCTGGAAAAGATGTGCGGTAGATTCAGGAATTGTAGCAAGCGCTATCGGCATAATTGCCGCCACCGCCATCCACGAAGGTTTGGGGAATGTAAAATGTGGCATTGTAAATATCCCGCCGCCAGTTTGAAGGCGCCCAAAATCAACAAAGGGAATGTCATATATACTCCCGAGTATATACGCCAAAACATACCCTCCCAAAAGTCCCACAAGTATCGGAACCTGACTCCATGCGCCCTTGAGGTACACCGAAAGCAAAATAGTACCTATAAGGGTAACAAGAGAAATAGTCCACGCCAAATCCGTTGCAAGCTGTGTGTTTGCAACACCTTCTGGTATGGACATTGCATTTTGCAGCGCATTGGCAGAAAGGGACAGACCAATAACCATCGCAATACTGCCCGTTACGGTGGCAGGAAGCACCTTTTCAATTTTATCCTGACCGCTGCGGCTGATGATAAGCCCTGCAAGGATTGAAACCAAACCGCTCATCACAATACCGAACTGTGCAACGGCAATCCGCTCATCAAGCGACGAGCCTATCAGCGCCTCCGAACCCATTATCGAGGCTATTGCCGTTATGTACGAAAAGCTGGAACCGTAAAAGAAAGGTATTTTTCCCTTAGTTACAAGAATAAACCCTATTGTTGCAAGACCGCTTGCAAAGATTGTTGTCGAAACGTGAAAACCCGTGATAAGAGCTACCAGCACCGTAGCGGGGAACATTACAATAATCTGCTGCAGAGCGTAAATTATAAGTTTAAAAACAGGCGGACGCTCGTCCGGCAGATACCCGTAAACCTTACCTTCTGTCGACAAAGTTTTTCCCTCCTCAAATTTTAAATTGGATTAACCGTCAAAAGTATATAACAATCTTTTTCTGTTGTCAATTGTATAATTAAATAATTTTTTGTAGAATTTTATTTATGAGGTACCTTCCTGTGTCGTGCATAAATTTATAAGCCGAAAAAAGCAGCTCCTCGGGTACATTTCTAATAAAAGCATCCGCCTCGAAGGTAAAATCCCCCTTATATTCGATTTCTCCGAGTGCCCGGGTTATCGCACCCCAATTCATATCGGCAAAAAACGGAAGTGTGTGCGTATCCGCTTTATAGTCGTTGTCGTGAACGTGCAAAGCCCCTATGCGTTCTCCCCCAAGGGTTCTTATTGCATCCGCCGCATCCACCCCCACAAGCCCGCAATGCCCCAAATCAAGGCATCCGGTGAAATATGCCGGGTCAAGCGCATCCAAAAACTCGGCAAACTCGTCCGGTACGCTGCAAACATTTGAAACTATGTAATCTCTTTTGTGGTCCCACCCCCACATATTTTCCAGTGCCACTTTTATATTAAACTGCTTGCAATAAGGGGCAAGACTGTTATAAAATTCAATATTTCTCTCAAAATTATTCTCCCCAAAATCAGTGGGATGCACTATAATTATTTTCACCCCCAATATGGAGGCAACCTCCATTGAGCGTATAATTTTAGGCAGAATTTTTTTGTTGTACTCCTCATCCCCCACCCTGTATGACGGAAACGGTGCATGTGCCTGATTGAAAAACACGCCATGTTCTTTTGCGATATGCCTAAGCTCCCCTGCATAGCTTTCATATTCGGGCGTGTTTAAGATATTATCGTCGTCATCCATTCTAAACATGGAATAGTCAATTGCATCAAAACCCGCTTTTGCAAGGAGCATTACCGTTTTTTCGTCACCTATTTTCTTGCTTCCACCTGATGTTTGAGTTGATAAAACCACACAAATCACATCCTTAATATGTTGATATGTGAAATTATATCAAAACATTTTTACTTTTGCAATACCAAAACAAAGAGAGGGGGCTGTATCACAATTTTTTATTGTGATACAGCCCCTCCCCTATTCCTTGCTGAAAGCTGTGTCCGTTGCCTCGTATTCACTCGGATAAAGATTGTTTACAAAGGAGCGGATTTCATCAACCGTCCTAAATTTTTTGCCGCTTTGCGCAATAGATTCCTTTACCAAAATAGGCAACGCTGAAAAATAATCATTCATTCTGGGGTCCGTAATCGGATTTTGCAGTTCATCCATTTGTCTTCACCTCCGCATTTATTATCTGCGGACATACCAAAAATATGCGTTTTTCTAAGGCGGCATCTACTTGTTAGCCTTTCTTCTGCCTCCTGACAGGTTTCTGCACAGATGCGTTTGATGTATCGGTATCTTTAGCCTCCGAAGGCAGGCAGTTCATAAGCTTTTTGTAAGTTCTGCTAAAATACGAAAGATTGTCAAACCCCGACGCATACGCCGCCTCGCTCACGGACATAGCAAAGTTTTTCATAAGATTTCTCGCATTATTGCATCTTACAAAATTTAAGAAAACAATCGGTGAATAACCCGTAATATCTTTAAAAACCCTGCAAAAATAATATTTACTGACACCCACCTGCTCCGCAATATCAACCGTTGAGATGTCGTCTGCAAAATTCATTTGAATATAATTTATGGCTTTTTTAACGATTTTTTTCTTTGCAACGTCCCCCACCTGCTCGCCGTCCACTGTCATTCGTGCATACCCTCTGCTAACATACACCAAAAAGTCCAAAAGAGCCGCTTTTACCGTCGCTTTGTAAAGAACTCCCTTGCCGTAGAGTGCGCTTCTCACATTCCTGTACTTGAGCGCCGCAATTTCATCTTTAATATGCACATCAAAGAAAAGCTGCTCTATATCCAAATCAAATTCATCACATAGATTTTTGTCAATTATAAGACAGTCGTAATGACAAATATCCGATACGCTTTTCATGTCATGCAATTCGTTTGTATTTATTATTACTATCTCCCCCGGCTCGGCAACAATGCTCTTGTCCCCTGACAGCACCGATACTATGCCCTCCGTCACCATCAAAATCTCAAGGTTTTCATGCCAATGAGGCCAGGCATATCCACTGGTTTCAAGCTTTGAAAACCTTGTATTTTTATGAAATATAAGGGGCAGCGCAGGGTCTTTATATATGTGCTGTTCATAATCCATGCTCGACCCTCTCATCCTCTCACCTCCTGTGCAATATTGTGTTAAGGATTGGCAATATACTTGCTTTACTTTTGTTTATACTAATTATATAATAAAACTTAATAATATACAAGAAAGGATTTAATATTATGTTTGATTTTCCAATTGGTGTTTTGATTGACTCTTTTAAGATGGACACAGAAACGGCCCTTAAGAAAACTGCCGACATGGGGGCGGACGGGTTTCAGATGTATGCAACATCGGGGATATACGCTCCCGAAAATATGACAGGGGAAAAAAGACGTGAGTTTTTAAGCCTTGTAAAGGATTACGGTCTTAAAGTTTCGGCATTGTGCGGGGATTTGGGGCAGGGGTTTGGGAATAAAGAAAAAAATCCCGAACTTATTGAAAAGTCGAAAAAAATTGTTGAACTTGCGAAGGATTTGGAAACCAATATTATAACAACACATATCGGTGTTGTTCCGGAGGACAAAAATCATGAACGCTATAAAATAATGCAAGAGGCGTGCTTTGAACTGTCCCGTTTTGCCGACAGTATGGAGGCGCATTTTGCAATTGAAACGGGGCCTGAAACCGCAATCGTGTTAAAAGAGTTTTTGGATTCTTTGGGTTCACGCGGGGTTGCCGTAAACCTTGACCCGGCAAATTTCGTTATGGTGACGGGGGATGACCCTGTACAGGCGGTTTACACCTTAAAAGACTATATTGTACATACCCATGCAAAGGACGGACGTAAGCTTTTGGATGTTCATCCCGAAATTGTTTACAGGGTTATTGAGGATGAGGTAAAGCAAAGAGGAAAGGCATTTATAGAGCTGCCTTTGGGCGAGGGTGACGTGGATTTTGATAATTACTTAAAGGCGCTTGAGGAAATTGGTTACAAGGGCTTTTTGACGATTGAAAGAGAAGTTGGGGAAAATCCCGAGCAGGATATAGTAAAGGCTTACGAGTTTCTTAAAAACAAAATAAGCGTTTTATAGGCAATTCG
>CAZNYY010000028.1:0-13494 GCA_964577335.1 uncultured Oscillospiraceae bacterium
TGTTAAGTCCTCCTTCATGGACTCGTATTTTTCGCTTCGGACAAAAAATTTGCATATCACGGATGATGTTTTGTCGGTGATAAAAAATAACACCAGTTTTTTTCCCCGTCCGACATCCCTTGAATCTATGTAAAAAACCTCGCCCTGTGTTACAACCTTTCCGCTTTCCCCTGTAATATCGGAAATATCCATAACCTCTCCGTCTATTTTTTTGCCTAAAATAAGTACTTCATTTTTAGGGGTTTCTTCTTTTTTGCCCTGCGGTGCGGGAGGTCTTGGCACAAATTCCGCCTTTTTTATAACCGGCTCATGCTTTATTATATCTTCTTCCAGTTGTACTTCTGCTTTTTTTCCTGTTTTTGAAAAAACCATTCTCTCTATCTTCTTATCTGCATTGTTTTTCAGTATAAAAGAAAGACAGCCGTGGCGAAGTGTAATGTTCACGCTTTCTTCTTCCCAATTCCATATGCTGTCACTGAAAATATATTTGTACATGGCATTTTCCTCTGTCAGCTCCCCTATTATATGTTCTTTTAAAATTTGGCGAAAACAGTCGTCATTTTCACTCTGTGGAATTATTGCCGAAACCTCAATTTTATTCAGCCCATACGTTTCTAAAAGCAATTTTTTAAGCGTAGAAATAAGTTCATATCCCACAAGCTTTGCAAGCTTTATAGAAAATGACATAATTCTGGCTGCCCTATCTATTTCAACGGAGCAAACCGTGGCACCCCGAAAGGCATCGGGCAGCGGTGCCAAGGAGAACACCTCATAAATATCCCTTTCAAACTTCAATTTGTTCACTCTTTCACATAGTTTTTCAGGAGCTGTACTCCTCGTCCATTTTGCTTATCTCCAAAAAAAGTTCTTCCAAAACCCTGTCCTCGGGAATTTTTTTTATTACCTTACCCCTTTTAAATAAAACGGCAAACCCGTCCCCCCCGGCTATTCCTATATCAGCTTCCTTCGCCTCACCCGGACCGTTTACAACGCAACCCATTACCGCCACACGAAGCGGCGATTTTAATGTCATAAGCCTTTTTTCAACTGCGCCTGCAAGTGAAAAAAGGTCAATCCCGCATCTTCCGCAGGTGGGGCAGGACACAAGCTCGGGCGCCTTTAAAAGCCCCAGCGAGGTAAGCAGGGTTTTTGCCGCCCGCACCTCTTCAACAGGGTCGGCAGTAAGCGAAAATCTTATAGTGTCCCCAATTCCATCCAAAAGAAGGCTGCCTATGCCTGCGGACGACTTTATTATCCCCTGATATAATGTCCCAGCCTCCGTAACGCCTAAATGCAGGGGATAATGGCTTTCCTCCGCCATTATCCTGTATGCACTCACTGTGCCCACAACGTCGGACGCCTTGAGGCTTATGACAATATCACTCATACCCTCATCTTCAAGCAGAGCCGCCTGCTCTTTTGCGTTTTCAACCATTGCACGGGGCAGACTGCCATATTTATCCACAAGTCCTGGTTTTATGGAGCCTGCATTTACGCCTATTCTAATGGGCACACCCGCAGCTTTCGCACTTTTTGCCACCGCTCTTACACGCTCTGCATTTCCTATATTGCCGGGGTTAATTCTAATTTTATCCGCCCCGCCATCAATGCACATAAGTGCCAGTTTATAATTAAAATGTATATCTGCCACAAGGGGAGCTGACGCATTTTTTTTAATCTCGGAAAACGCAGCAGCAGCAGCCTCGTCCGGCACCGCAAGCCTTATAATATCCGCCCCCGCCGCTTCAAGCTCTTTTATCTGGCAAAGTGTTGCCGAAACGTCCCGAGTATCAGTCGTTGTCATACTTTGAATACTCACGGGGGCGCCGCCGCCTATTTTTATATTCCCTGCGCAAACGCTTTTCGCCTTTCGCATTTAAACCTCCGTATCCTCCGGTTCCTCGTCCTCGTCCTCCTGCGTTGTACGGGCAATACTTACCACTTTCACACCGTCCCCAAGCCGCATCAGGCGCACACCTTTTGTGCTTCTTCCAAGACTGCTTATCCCGCTTGTTGCCATTCTTATGATTATACCTTCGCTTGTGATAAGCATAATATCATCATCATCCGTTACTGTTCTTATTCCCACAACCTTCCCCGTTTGTTCACTTATTTTATAGGTGCGCACGCCTATTCCGCCTCGGCTTTGAACCTTGTATTGGCTTACATGCGTTTTCTTCCCATATCCGTTTTCGGTTACAACAAGCAACTCACTGTCCTCACGCACGGTTGACATTCCTATTACATAATCATCTTCCCGAAGTCTGATGCCTCTTACACCGTGAGCGGTTCTGCCCATTGGGCGTGCATCTTCCTCACAAAACCTGATTGCCATACCGCGGTAAGTGCTGAGGAGTACATGGTCCCCAGGGGTCACAAGCTTAACCCTTATAAGCTCGTCGTCTTCATTCAGCCCTATAGCTATAAGTCCTCCCTTTCGGGCAGTGTTGTATTGCATTAAATCCGTTTTCTTTACACGTCCCTTTTTAGTTGCCATAATGAGGTATTTGTCTTCCTCAAACTCCCTCACGCCTATCATTGCAGAAATTCTTTCGTCATTCTCCAGCGGCAGAAGGTTTACAATTGCCGTTCCCTTAGCGGTTCTCCCCGCCTCGGGAATTTGATATCCCTTTAGCCTGTACACCCTCCCTTTGTTTGTAAAGAACATGATGTTGCTGTGGGTGGACGCTGTAAAGAGTGTATCAACAACATCTTCCTCACGGGTGCTAAGTGCCGCAATACCCCGTCCGCCGCGGTTTTGGTTCTTATAAGTGCTTGTGGGCAGACGTTTGATATATCCGAAATGAGTAAGAGTAAATACATTTTCCTCTTCCTCAATCAAATCCTCAATATCAATTTCGTCAACCGCCGCCGTTATTTCCGTACGCCTTTCGTCACCATATTTTTCTTTTATAACAGTTATTTCGTCTTTAATTATACCAAAAACAAGGGTTTCATCATTCAAAACTTTTGTGAAATATTCAATTTTCGCCATAAGTTCTGCGTGTTCTCTGTCAATTTTCTCTCTCTCAAGTCCTTGCAGACGTGCAAGCCGCATATCTAAAATTGCCTGTGCCTGAATGTCAGAGAGCGAAAATCTTTCAACAAGCTGTTGTTTTGCATTGTCGTAACTTGAACGAATAACACGAATAACCTCGTCAATATTGTCAAGCGCTATTCTTAACCCTTCAAGAATATGAGCCCTTGCCTGTGCCTTTTTAAGGTCAAACCTAGTCCTTCTTGTTATAACATCCTTTTGGAATGCTATGTAGCTTTGCAAAATCTCTTTAATATTGAACACCTTAGGCTTGCCGTCCTCAATAGCAAGCATTATAACGCCAAAGGTTTCCTGCATTTGTGTGTTTTTATAAAGTTGATTTAAAACAACGTTTCCGTTGGCATCACGCTTTATTTCAACAACAATTCGCATGCCGTCACGGTCGGACTCGTCACGAAGGTCGCTTATCCCTTCAATTCTTTTTTCCTTTACAAGCTCGGCAATCTTTTCAATAAGTCTTGCCTTGTTTACCTGATAGGGAAGCTCTGTCACAATTATTCTCTGTCTTCCGTTATCCTCAACCTCTACCTCAGCCCTTGCACGGGTTATAACCCTTCCCCTGCCTGTATGATAAGCGCTTCTTATACCGCTTCTGCCCATGATTATACCCGCCGTAGGGAAGTCAGGCCCCTTAATATATTCTATGATTTCATCAATTGAAATCTCGGGGTCGTCTATCATCGCACATATTGCATTTATTACCTCAACAAGATTATGGGGTGGAATATTTGTTGCCATTCCCACCGCAATACCCGAAGAGCCGTTTACCAAAAGGCTTGGAAAGCGTGACGGCAGAACCGTCGGTTCCATAAGTCTTTCGTCATAGTTTGGTATAAAATCAACAGTGTCCTTTTCAATATCCGCAATCATTTCGACCGCAATGCGTGACAGTCTTGATTCCGTATAACGGTAAGCGGCAGCAGGGTCCCCGTCAACCGAACCGAAGTTTCCGTGCCCGTCTATAAGCGGGTATCTCAAAGAAAAATCCTGCGCCATACGAACCATACTGTCGTACACCGCCGCATCACCATGGGGATGGTATTTACCCAAAACGTCACCGACCGTGGTTGCGCATTTTCTATGCGGTTTGTCAGGTGTAAAACCCTCCTCATGCATTGTATAGAGAATTCTTCGGTGAACGGGCTTTAAACCGTCCCTTACATCCGGCAGGGCACGCCCTACAATAACACTCATTGCATAGTCAATATATGACTTTTTCATTTCCTTTTGTATATCAACATTAATTATTTTTTGTGATTCCTGGTTAAACATTTTCCTTCCTCCAATGCTTTTTATAGCTTATGGGCATAACCCGCTTATATATCAAGGTTTTTAACTAATTTCGCATGGGTTTCGATAAACTCACGCCGGGGTTCAACTTTGTCGCCCATGAGAATAGTAAATATTTCGTCAGCCGCCACGGCATCATTAAGCTCAACCTTAAGTATTGTACGGGTTTCAGGGTTCATTGTTGTTTCCCAAAGCTGTTCAGGATTCATTTCACCAAGACCCTTGTATCTTTGGATATTAGATTCCTGCCCGAATTCCGCCATAAGGGTTTCAAGCTCTTTATCATTATAGGCATATGCCTCTTTTTTACCACGGCTGACCTTATACAGAGGGGGCTGTGCAATATAAACATGCCCCTCCTCAATAAGCGGTCTCATAAACCTAAAGAAAAATGTTAGCAGCAATGTTCTGATATGGGAACCGTCAACATCCGCATCCGCCATTATAATAATTTTTCCGTATCGGATTTTGGATATATCAAAATCCTCTCCTATACCTGCGCCTATAGCGGTTATTACGGGTGTTAGTTTTTCGTTTCCGTAAACCCTGTCAATTCTTGCTTTTTCAACATTAAGCATTTTCCCCCATAAAGCCAAAATTGCCTGAAAGCGCCTGTCCCTGCCCTGCTTTGCCGAGCCGCCGGCACTGTCTCCCTCGACTATATAAATTTCCGTGTATGTGTTATCACGCTCTGAACAATCCGCAAGTTTTCCCGGAAGTGACGAGCTTTCAAGGGCAGATTTCCTGCGTGTAAGTTCCCTTGCTTTTCTTGCCGCCTCCCTTGCCCGTGACGAAATCATCGCTTTATCAATAACCGTTCTTGCAACCGAAGGGTTTTCCTCCAAAAAAGCTGTAAGCTTATCGTGCAGCGTGCTTTCTACAAACCCTCTCATTTCACTGTTGCCAAGTTTTGTTTTTGTCTGTCCTTCAAACTGTGCATCACGAAGTTTGACACTTATAATTGCAGTAAGTCCTTCCCTTACATCCTCACCGCTTAAATTATTATCTGCCTCTTTTAAAAGATTATTTTTTCTTGCATAGTCATTTAAAATTTTTGTCAAAGCGGTTTTAAATCCTGTTTCATGCGTACCGCCCTCTGTTGTCTTTATATCGTTTGCAAAGCTTACCAAGGTTTCGCTGTAACTGCCGGTATACTGCATTGCAACTTGTACGGTTTCGGTTTCTTTCTGGGCTTCAATGTATATAACCTCAGAATGAAGAGGTTCTTTATTCTTGTTTATATACTCAACAAAAGAAACAATACCCCCTTCGTATTGCAGCTCTTTCACTTGAGGTTCTTCTCTTTTGTCCTCCAAAATAATTTTTACCCCTGCATTCAGGAACGCCTGCTCCCTCATACGGCTTAAAATTATATCAAAATCAAAAACCAGTTCCTCAAAAATCTCGTGGTCGGGTTTAAAGGTTATTTTTGTTCCCCGCTCACTCGTCTCTCCGAGGCTGGCAAGGGGTGCAACAGCTTTTCCCCGCTCATATTTTTGATAATATATATTTGAGCCGTCTTTAACATAAACCTCAAGATATTCACTAAGAGCATTTACAACAGAAGCACCCACACCGTGCAGTCCACCGGACACTTTGTATCCTTCACCACCGAATTTACCGCCCGCATGCAGCATTGTAAAAACCACTTCAACTGTGGCAATACCCATTTTAGGGTGAATTCCAACGGGAATCCCACGTCCGTCATCACAGACCGTAATGGAATTGTCCTCCCCTATTATTACTCGTATTTCACTGCAATAGCCTGCCATTGCCTCGTCAATACTATTGTCAACAATTTCATATACTAAATGGTGAAGCCCCGAAGACGACGTGGAGCCTATGTACATACCCGGTCTTTTCCTTACAGCCTCCAGCCCCTCTAAGACTTGAATTTGTGTTTCATCATAACTTAAAATATTCTTGTCCTGCATTTATTTCATTCCTTTCCTTATACTGGACCTTTTAAACAAGGTTTTTGATGATATAGGTGATATAAAAACTTTTTCTACATTCTTGTCTTTCGTTATAACAAAGGTTTTGGGAAGCTCGTCCGACACATTTATGACTCTTCCGCTCTTTTCAGCATCTTTTAAAAACTCTCTGGTTATTTGGGATATAGTTGCCTTTTCAATATCTATTATACCCACAATTTGCCCTATATTTACAATTTGGTTTCCCCCTATATGAAGAAACATATTCTTCTCCGTTTCCGCAAACGCATTTTCAGTGCGCCGCATTTTCCATATCATTTATTTTTCCCGGATTGTACCATTTTCTATTTTGAACAGCTTGTTACCGCTCATATCTCCGGTCTCTTTTTCTGTACCTGTTATAATAACTTGTTTTCCGCTTGTTTTTTTATACAAAAAGTTTTTCCTTTGTTCGTCAAGTTCACTCATAACATCGTCAAGCAGTAAAACAGGATATTCCCCCAAAATATCCTTTATAATCTCCGTCTGAGCCGATTTTATTGAAATTACCGCTGTTCTCTGTTGTCCCTGGGAAGAATATATTTTTGCATCGTCCCCGTCAATCAAAAATTCAATATCGTCCCGATGTATTCCCACAAGTGATGCGCCCACAGTTTTTTCCGCTTCGCTTTTTCTTTTTATATTTTCCAGTACCCTGTCCTTCAAATTATTTATATCCTCAAACAAATCCGAAGGGGTGTTAGGGACATAATTTATATTAAGGCTCTCCGCACCGTTTGATATTTCAAGATGCTCCCTTGCGGCGGACTGTGACAATAACGACAAAAACTCGTTTCTGTAAATCATCACGGCGGCGGCGGCATATGCAAGCTCCTCATTCCAAACCGAAATAGTTTTTTCAAGAGAAGGGTTACAATAAATTTTCTTTAAAAGACTGTTTTTTTGTTTTAAAATTTTATAGTATTTTTTCAGTATACCATAATATGCCGGCTTGAGGGAACTTATCGACATATCCAAAAAATTGCGCCGCATCTCGGGCGCTCCCTTTATCAGGTTTAATTCCTCGGGGCTAAAAATAATACATTTAAAAACACCTAAAAGTTCACTTCTTTTTTTAAGGGGTATTCCATTTAGGCGAATTAATTTCTTTTTTTGGTTTGTTATGCTTATTTCTGCCGTATAATCCCTTTCATTTGAAAAAAACTCGGCTTTTATCCGCAGAAAATCGCTCCCTTTTCTTATAAGCTCCGTATCCGCAGCACGCCTATGGCTTTTAGCCGACGAAAAGAGATAAATTGCCTCCAAAAGATTGGTTTTTCCCTGTGCATTTTTCCCGTAAACAATGTTTTTGCCATTTATAAATTCGGCGGACTGTTTTTCATAATTACGATAATTTATAAGGCTTATATTTTTTATAAACATATCAAATTACCGAAACCGACACAGAACCGTCAACATTTGTCACAACATCGCCCGCCTTTATTTTTCTGCCCCTTCTTGTTTCAATCTCCCCGTTCACTAAAATTTGTTCGTCAAAAATTATGGTTTTAGCCTCTCCTCCGCTGCCGCAGACACCTGCAGCCTTTAACAGCTGGTCAAGTTTAATATATGGACCCTTTAGTATAAAATTTTGCATCTGTTGCCTCTTTCCTCAGTCATTTTTCAGCATAACAGGTAAAACCATAAACAAAAATGCATCCCCTTCGGCAGGTTTTATAATACAGGGATTTAGACTTCCGTTAAATTCCATAAATATATTTTCATCCTCGCAAGAGGCAAGGGCATCATGAAGATATTTTTGGTTGAAACCTATTTCCAGTTCCCCGCCGCAGTCCTCAATCTCTATAATATCATACACCTTTCCCGTTGCGGTCATACAATCAATTGACAAGGTGTCACGGTTAATTGTCATTTTTATAGGGTTTTTGAGTACATCCACGGAAACAATCGGGTCTGCCCTTTCAACGCATGAAATAATGTCAGAAAGAAACACCTTGGTTTTAATTTTAAAATCCTTTGGTATAATAGCCTTATAGTTAAAAAATTCTCCGTCTATAAGCCGTGATATTATTTTTGTGTTTTCATATTCAAACAAAATATATTTGTCGGTCATCTTAATCGTAACGGGAAGTTCCTCATCCTTTAATGTCCTTATCAAATCATTTAAAGTTTTTCCGGGTACTATGAATTTTCCTTCCTTCGCATTCTCAACCTTTTCTTTTCTTATGGCAAGCCTAAAACCGTCAAGCGCCGCAACAGTAAGAAAACTCTCTGATATATCAAAGAGAGCGCCCGTAAGCACCGGTTTTTCCGTTCTTGTGGATACTGCATATATTGTTTGCCTCAGCATACTTTTTAAAACATCGCCATTTATAACAAGGCTTGCGGTTTCCCTAACCTCAGGAAGTTCCGGAAATTCCACAGGGTTAAGACCAATAATATTATATACCGATTTTTGGCATTTTATAGTTGTGGTCATATTGTCGCTGACTTCAATATAAATAATATCATTTGGAAGTTTTCTTATAATTTCGGCAAAAACCTTAGCATCCCCTATGACTATCGAACCGTTTTGGCTTACCTCGGCAGATATTGTACATTCCATCCCCATTTCCAAATTGTTTGTGGTAAGCACAAGTTTGTCATCATCGGTGCTCAGCAGTATCCCTTCAAGAATAGGGATAGAGCTTTTTGAAGAGGTGGCTTTTATAACGGTTGAAACGGCATCCGAAAGCAATTGTTTTTCACATGAAAATTTCATAATTTATCCCCTTTTTTCAGCATTATAATAATAAATAATATATATAGTATTAGTAGTAGTGTATGAGGATTCTGTGCAAAAGCATGTAAAACCCTACTAATCTCTATGTTATACGGTGTGAAGAAGTATGTGCAAAAGCGGCTTAGTTTTTAATATCTTTTATAAGAGTTTCAACGGTTTCTTTAAATTCTTCATCCGACGCCATTCTTTTTTCGGTTTCATTTATACCGTACATGATGGTGGTATGATGCTTGTCAAAATATTTTCCCACTTTAAGGTGTGACATTCCCGCAAGCTCTCTTAAAAGGTACATCGCAATTTGCCTTGCAGTGGCAACCTCTTTAGTTCTTCTCTCACCCATAATAACTTCTTTTTTTATGTTGAAGAATTTCGAGCATGCATCCACTATGTAATCGGGTGTAATGGTTTTTTTAGCACCTTTTTGGTCATAATCCTTTAACGCCTCAAGTGCCACATCCATTGTTATTTCACGGTTTACAAGACCGCGGTATGCTATTACACGATTGAAAGCACCCTCAAGCTCCCTTATGTTGGAGGTTATTTTCTCTGCAATAAACAATAATATATCATCTTGAACAAAAACACCGTCTGCCTGCGCTTTTTTTCTTAGGATAGCGGCTCTTGTTTCGTAGTCAGGAGGACTTATATCCCCTATTAGTCCCCATTCAAAGCGGGAGCGCAAACGCTCTTCCAAAATTTTAATTTCTTTCGGTGGACGGTCACTTGTGATAATAATTTGCCTGTTTGCATCATACAGCGAATTAAAAGTGTGGAAAAATTCTTCCTCCGTCTGTTTTTTTCCTGCTATAAACTGAATATCATCCACCATCAAAACATCCATTGAGCGGTATTTATTACGAAATTCCTCCGTCTTTGAATCTTTAATGGCGTTAATAAGTTCATTTGTAAAAGTTTCGGATGATATGTATACTATCTTGGCTGAAGGGTTGTTTTCAAGCACATAATTTCCTATAGCATGGAGAAGATGTGTTTTCCCAAGCCCCACCCCGCCGTACAGGAAAAGCGGATTATAGGTCATAGCAGGTGCTTCAGCCACCGCAAGGGACGCGGCATGGGCAAAACGGTTTGAATTACCCACGACAAATGTTTCAAATGTATATTTTTGGTTTAGAGGTAAACCGTTTCCCCTATGCCTCTCGGGAGCCGATGGTTGTGGAACCGGCGGCGCCTCATTAAAAAGCACATTTAGGTTCATCGTAGTTCCTGTAACCTCAAAGAGGGCGTTTTTTATAAGTTCACTGTACCTATGGTCAACCATATTTTTGTTTATTGAAGACGGGACGGAAACATATATATCCCTGTCCTCTATGTATTGAGGTTCCATGGTTTTAATCCATGTATTATAACCGACGGGGGTTGTTTCTTCCTCCAAAAGGCTTAAAACCTTACCCCATATAACCGAAAGGTTGTTGTTCATGCTTACCTCCGTAAATAAAATGTTATTAACAATCTTATACACATATGTGAATAAGGTGGATAAAATAATTCTAAAATATGTGGAAAACTCAAAAAAACAAAAAAATAAAGAAAAAAACCAGTGTGAAATATGTGTATAATGTTATAAAAACATAAATGTATATGTGGAAAACTTTTTTCGTTATACTATATGATAACAAAAATTTATAAAACTATCAAGAAAAATTTTGTTTTTAGGTTTTCCCTCCGAGGATTATGTTTTATTCAAATCACCGTACATTACTTCCTTATAATATTATAGCATAAATCCAATATTTTCACAATGGATTTATGCTATAATTTAAATAACTTTTTTATAAAAATGGTATGTAAGCCCATATATGCTGTATAAGCTATTCAAGTTCGTTTTCGCAGTTATGATAAACATTTTGTACATCATCATTATCTTCAAGCATAAAAACAAGCTTACTCATATTTTTTATATCGTTTTCATCGGAAAGAGTTACTGTTGTTTGCGGAATTCTCATAATCTCCGCAGATTCGATTTTCACGCCGTTTTTCTCAAGCTCGTCACGCACTTTGCTAAATAATTCAGGAGGGGTGGAAATTTCAAAAAACTCATCCTCCGTCTCAAAATCTTCCGCCCCGGCATCAAGTGCCGCCATCATAATCTCTTCCTCGTCAGCATTTTCTTTGAGGACAATGATTATTCCCTTTTTATCAAACATAAAAGTGACGCATCCCGATTGACCGAGGTTGCCGCCAAATTTGTCAAAATAATGGCGCATATCCCCGGCTGTACGGTTTCTGTTATCGGTCAGTGTTTCCACAATTACGGCAACACCTGCGGGCCCGTAGCCTTCATACAGAATTTCTTCATAGTTATCTGCAGAAAGTTCACCCGAAGCCCTTTTAATACAGCGTGAAATATTGTCCCCCGGCATATTATTTGCCCTTGCCTTGGCGATAACATCCTTCAGCTTTGAATTTAATTCAGGGTCGGCCCCGCCTGACTTTACGCAGACGGCAATTTCCCTGCCTATTTTTGTGAAGATTTTAGCCCTTTGGGCATCACTCTTCTCTTTCTTATGTTTTATATTACTCCATTTGGAATGACCCGCCAATTTTATTCCCCCTGTTTATTGAGTAGTTACCTTTATTTTATCAATTACCGCATCATTGAAAACAAAATTAAGCTCATTTCCCCATTGTTCTACAAGGCCTTCAAATTTCCCGGACAAAACAGTTCCCGAAATAGCATCTCGGGCAGCTTCAAACTCCTCGCCTTCCGTGGGGTTTTCAAGCCTTAATATAATATGGTAACCATAGTCGGTTTGTACCAATTCGTTAGTCATCTCTCCGGCTTGCAAGGCGAATGCCGCCTCCTCAAACTGGGGAACCATCTGACCCTTTGTAAAGAGGTATCCGTCCGGACTTTCAAGAAGACCGGGGTCCTCGGAAAATTCGTTCATAAGTGCATCAAAGTTCTCGCCGACCAAGAGCCTGTCCAAAATACCCTGTGCTTTTTCCCGTGCTTCTGCATCCATCTCTTCGGGTGTTTTTTCTTCAACCTCATCCGTGACGGCTTCAGGCTGATTTAAGATAAGAATATGTTTTGCCATTGCATACTCGTCATTATATGCCTTCAAAACTTCTTCGTCACTCACATTCTGAAAACTTTCATCTTCTTCGTAATATTTCTGCCATATTTTGTTTCCGTAAATAGTGTCCTTTGCCAATGTTGTAACATCACTGTCTGTCAAGCCCATTCTGTCAAAATGTTGTTGATATTCAAAGCGTCCCCCATACTGATCGACTATCTGTGTTTTGTAATTGGTAACGGTAGCTTCATCCTCGGCGGTCAGGGTAATACCAAGTTCCAGTGCTTTCTCCCTCATAACAACAGATTCCTTTAAAAACCTTTTCGCAAGGTTCTTCGCATACTCGCCCGCCGTTACACCCTCTATCATAACCGTGTTCCAATCCTCGTCCGCCGCAATACTGTCACCATTTTGCTGTGCCATGCTGAATGCGGACATTTTCCCCTGGTCAAGATAAAATAAATACTGATTTTTTAGTACGGGTTTCCCGTTTATAGTGGCAGCCTCCGTAACATTTACAATGTTGCATGCCGATAAAAACATCAGCGCACTTGCTGCCAAAGCAAACAATCTTTTTCTCAATTCCTCCAGCTCCTTCAATTAAATTAGACGTTACCATAATACAACAATATTATTCCACTTTCAAGTCTTTTAACAAATTTTTTATATTTTGCAGAAGACCTTTGCCGTTTCCGAGGGATTTGGCGGCTATATTAGGTCTATCCCCCGCACCAAACATTATTTTGCCCGGATGGGTTGCGGCAACTTGTGAAACCTTTTCAATATCAGGAGTTTTGCCCTTTTCAAAATAAAAAATTATATTGGTTCCCTTTTGCGAAACCTCGCAAACCCCCGCATCCTCGGCGTACACCCTCAGGAGTGCAACATCAATAAGTGATAAAACTTCGTCCATTATGTTACCGTAGCGGTCAATAAGCTCATCTATAACGGCGGAGGCCTCCTCCTCGCTCTCTATCCCCGCAATCATACGATAAGCCGCAAGGCGCTGACGGTCATCTTCAATATACTCCCCGGGAATGGAGGCTTCTATATTAATGTCTATTACAGCCTGTATTTTTTTCTCCCCGCCGCCGGAAACCTCTTTTACCGCCTCATCCAAAAAGCGCAGATACATATCATAACCCACTGTCGCCAAAAATCCGTGTTGTTCGGGACCCAAAAGATTGCCTGCCCCCCTTATTTCTAAATCCCGCAGTGCAATTTTAAACCCAGCACCAAACTCCGTAAATTCCTTTATAGCCACAAGCCTTTTTTCTGCAACCTCGCTTAGCGCCTTATCCCGTTTAAACATCAGATAGGAATATGCCTGGCGGTTTGAGCGACCCACCCTTCCCCTTAACTGGTACAACTGTGAAAGACCCATTCGGTCGG
>CAZNYY010000029.1:0-13077 GCA_964577335.1 uncultured Oscillospiraceae bacterium
CCGAATGTATCTCCTATAAAGAGTACGTTCGGATTTGATTGGATTGGTGACCCATGTGCGATTCGAACGCACGACACCTTGATTAAAAGTGGCTGTGAATACTTATTGTTCTGTGTTATCTGACTTTATAATGTATTGTTTAACACCCTTGAAAACCCATATTCCATGCGGATTACAGCACACAAAAACCACGAAGCACAGACACACACTGAACTTTTGTCAAAATTGAATTTAAAATAAAATATTAGAAAACCATTAGAAAATTAATTACAAATGATACATAGTCCTATTATTGTAATGTAATATAATAAACAGTGAATTTGAAAAACCAAATGATTATTACAAGGAGATATTACTATGGACAAAATTGAATTTGTGAAAAATGGTGACTATTACATTCCGAACTTTTCACTTCCCGAAAATAAACCTATCGGTAAATATGGACGAATTTTTCTAAAATATATTAAAGAAAAAAGGTCATGCTTTTATAGGTCGCTAATCCTAAACGGAACTCCGAATGAACATTTACATAATGTCGATGCGTTAGCAAGAAGAAAGGTTTCAAGGCTTATAAACTTATTCGAAGCTGATGCGCCTGATAAAGCGATAAATCAAATGACTTGGGTTGGATATATGAATAATGCCAAATCACAAGTAGAAGAAATAGTATTAAGCAAAATTCTAAATTAAATATCGCATAATTTAAGCAGGATTGATAAAAATATCAGTCCTGTTTTTTTGCGCCCAAAATGGAGGATATACCATGAAACAGGAAAAATACTTTTCCCTAAGAAATATAATTTTCGATTATAAACTCACAGGTAATGAATTTTTAGTTTATTCTTATCTAACAAAATGCTGTAATCGTAAAACAGGCATTGCATGGCCATCTGTTCCCACTATCGCAAAGGAGTGTGACATTGGTGAAACCACCGTAAGATTGGCAACTAAAAATCTTGAAAAAATAGGACTCATTAAAATTAAGGAGACCTATGAGAGCGGCAAAACTAACAGGCAAACCAGTAACCGTTATTTTTTGAAGCCCCTCCATGCAGGATACGGTGGGGTCCCCAACGTTTTTGGTTGCCCACCCCCAACAGAATCCGATGGGGAAATATATAAACAACAAAAAGAAAGAACAATTATCAATGAACAACAATCATCTAGCAATGCTGAGGATGATGTTCAATCAGAACAATTTTTTAATCTTTTAGATAACTGTTATTTTCACCCATCAAGAGATATAAGCTATCCATCTGCAACCATAAAAAACATAGCAAGACAATCTATGGAGTTTTTATGGGATATGAAAAACATCAAGATTGATGCAAAAACATATTCGCAAAAAGATATTAGGTATTCCATAATTTCTGAACTAATGCCAGAGATTTTAGACCGTGCCATTGAAGTTTTTATGAATGCCAAAGATGTCAAAAGTGATGTTCCTTACCTTGCCGCTTGTATATTTAGATGCTTAAAAACCTATGACATTTATATTGAACGCCTTTTACATCAGACATTTCACACACAGTAAAGTTTTATATTTTAATGATAACGAGCAATGGATTTGTATATCAAATCCGAAAATAGCCGATTGAATATCGGCGTTTTTTATGCAGGGCAAAGCCCTACAACCCATTAATCGAGAGGAGAGAATTATTATGGCAAACAAAGAATTACAAAGAAATTTCAGAATGACCCAAGAGGAAAACAATAAACTCCACCGTAATGCTAGAAAGGCAAGTTTATCGGTTTCATCATACCTTCGTATGCTTATCAATGGTTATGTTCCAAAGGAATGTCCGCCCCTTGAATATGACGAACTGATGGCACAGCTTAATAATATATACGATATGTTATACAACAATCCGCAAATTGCCACAGAGGAATTTCGGGGATTGCTACTTCAAATACAGGCTGAAATGACATTGCCGGAAAGGATAGTGAATCATGGCTGTAACAAAATTATGGAAAATAAAAGGGTCCATTGCCAGTCCGATTAGATATATTAAAAATGCTGATAAAACTAAAAATCCAAACTTTTCTCAAGATGATTGGCAGGGATTGCGTGATGTGATGAATTATACAACTAATGATTTTAAAACCGAAAAACAATATTATGTGAGCGGAATTAACGTCAGCTACGACCTTGCCCGAGAACAAATGATTATGACAAAAAAGCGTTTCGGCAAAGAAGATGGAATTGTCGCTTATCATGGATACCAAAGTTTCAAGGCAGGCGAGGTTTCTCCTGATGTTGCACATGAAATCGGTGTAAAGCTTGCAAAAGAACTATGGGGAAATGGTCTTGAAATCATCGTTGCAACGCATCTGAATACCAATTGCGTACATAATCATTTTGTCCTTAATTCCGTTTTATTTAAAGATGGCAAGAAGTTCAATCATAATAAGGCGGCATATCGAAAAATGCGAGAGGTTTCCGATAAGCTATGTCTTGAATATGGATTATCGGTAATTGAAAATCCGGGCAGGAGTAACCATGCTCCATATAACATCATTCAAGCTGAAAAGCAAGGAAAACCCACATGGTATAATGTCATACGGGCAGATGTTGATATGGCGATCGCAGGCTCTGTCACCTTTGGTACATTTTGCGATGTGCTGAAAAGGCTTGGTTATGAAATCAAACTTGGCAAATATGTATCGGTACGCCCTAAAGGTAAGGAACGATTTGTAAGGCTAAAAACCTTGGGTGAGAATTATACGGAAGATGCTATTAAACATAGGATTAGTAAAACTCCATTGGTTTTTGTCGAGCGACCACCTAAGCCTGTTGCTAAAAGATATATGGTCAAAGGTAGTCTTAAAAATGCTAAGAAAATAACGGGATTTAGGGCTTTATATCTGCATTATATGTATCTGCTTGGAAAAATCAAGACGTCAAAGAATAAGCAGAACTTCCATCCGGTATTGAAATCAGAATTGATTAAATTTGAGCAGTATAAAGCTCAATTTAAGCTGATTTATGAGAATAAGCTCAATACCATGACACAGGTTGATGAGTTTATATCTATAACACTTAACCAAATTAAAAATATGACAGATAAACGTGATGAACTAAATAAATCTCTTTACTCTGCTAAAAAACCTGATAACTTGGAGGCAATCAAGGAGGAGCGTAACCAAATAACCTCAGAACTTACCTCATTACGCAAAAAGCTAAAAACTGCTTATTGTATAATAGAGAGTAGTGTGCAAATTAATAAAAACTTGAAAATACATAAGTCTCCACTTTTTACCAAGTTAACTAAAAATAGAAAGCTTGAAATCGAAAGGTCAATCATTTAACATTCAAGTAATAGCCATATAAACCGCTTTACGTAAGTTGTTTGATGTTATATCTAGAGTATACGAAACCACTGACTCATCTAATGTTAACAACACCATTGGCTATCAGCGTCTTCCGAATTTTGTTCGTTTTTATCCCTACTGAATGAATATGCTTATTTTTTGTCGACACAAAAAACACGAGGTCAATTTAGTTTTTTACCAAATCAGCCTCGTGCTTGAGATTTCTATTTGAGGTCGAAAGACCCTATTTCGATATTGAATTATTTTCATGGAGGTGTCCTCCAACGATACTCAGGTACTGTCAAAATTTTCACTGTAAAACCAACGGACAGTACCAATTTTCGTTGATTTTATGCTGTTTTATATATATGATGAATTGTCAAGTCAAGTGCGCCACTTCGTGTAGAAAAACTTGAATAGGTGATTTCCAACCTAAGCATTTTCGCGGTCTGTTATTGATGAGAAATAGATTATGGGTTAATTCCTGTTGGTTAACCAAGGTAAGGTCAGTTTTCTTAGGGTAGAACTCTCGCAACAACCCATTGGCGTTTTCATTACTTCCACGTTGCCAAGAAGAATAAGCATCAGCAAAATAAAGTGTCAAGCCTAACTCGTTTTTGATAGTTTGCCAGCACGCAAATTCCTTGCCACGATCGGTTGTGCCAGTTTTGAAAGCTCCTTTTGGCAATATGCGATAAAGCTGTGCAATTGCGTTTTTCATGGCTTCAGCAGTTCTGTCAGATGTCTTTAATGCGGTATATAACCGACTTTTACGTTCCACAAATGTTGCAAAACATCCTTTGCTTTTACCCCGGCTCGATACCATGCTATCAAGCTCCCAATGACCAAAAGATTCACGTTTGTCCACTTCTTTAGGACGCTCGGAAATAGATATTCCCATAGAGAATTTGCCCCGTTTCTCAGCTTTCCTGCGTTTATCTTTTTGGCGTAGATGTTTTACAGCCATATCTGGAAGTTTGCCGGCATAAAGCCAATTGTAGATGGTTTTGAAGCTAACCTTCCCTAAAGTTACGGTATTGGCAATTTGTTCGGGTGACCAAGTAAGAGCAAGTTTTTCCGTTATAACTGCCACTATATCGTCAGAATGTTTCCCTTTGGGCTTGGATCGCTTACGACGTTCATGATATGCTTGCCGAGCACATTCGGCTTTGTAATCCGCTTCGGCTATGTTGCGGCATAGCTCTCGGTCTACACTGGAGTGATGACGACCTGGACCCCGTTCAAATGTGGTAAGATGGTGGTAGCTCATTATGTTTCCTCCGTTCGAATGTTGTTGTGGTAACTCCATTCTACACGAAAGGTTCGTAATGGGCTATTGTTTTACCCTATTTGCATGGCGCACTTCATTATACAATCTATCATATATATAACGCACTCCCCCCAAAAACGAGGTATAATTGAAGCTCCAAACCAACAATAAAGGAGCCCATTATATGCAAGAAATAATTACATACCTTTTAATACTGGTTCAATTTCAAACACAAATTATAAATGTTTTGTGCGTTCTGATTTTTGGTAAAGGGTTTAATCCTAAGTCCGAAAAGTGTATTGACAAAAAGTACACAAAACTTTCTGTTGACCCATTGCCCATCTTTGGTGAACCTCCCGTTAAACAAGTTTGGCAATATACTGCACTTCTTGAGAAGTACAAGTCTGGACATGGAAGGGAACTTAGTCCTGTTAAACGCCGTACCGGGAAGGCTATTCCCGTTGATGCTGTTTGTCCTTACTGTGGTGCGCCGCACGAATATGTTTACGACAATAATGGCGGGCGCGGGGAATACTGGTGTAAGGTTTGCAACTCCAAATTTGCTATACGCAAGCCTTCTAAAGATGATGAGCTATATTGCCCTTTTTGCCATAGTAAATTATCCCTTATTAAAAAACGCAAAACCTTTGATGTTTACCGCTGTAACTATAAATGCTGTCCTTATCGTAAAAAGAAACTATCTGCCATGACCACTGAACAAAAATCTTTATTTAAAAGTTCGCCTCACTTATTCAAATTGCGGTTTATTTACCGTAAGTTCCATTTTAACTTTACACCGCTTTCTAAAGCAAATGAGTATGTTCCTGTTGTTGATTTACCCAATATTACTGCCTCGCCACATATTTTAGGGCTTATTCTTACTTATCACATCAATTATGGATTGCCACTTCGAAAGACTGCTGCCATAATGTATGACATTCACGGCGTTAGAATCTCACATCAGACTATCGCTAATTACCGTGATGCTGTTGCTCCAAGGGTTAAACCTTTTGTTGACCATTTCTCTTACCAACTTTCAAATTCCTTTTACAGTGATGAAACATACATTAAAATTGCTGGGGTATGGCACTATATTTTCTTTTTCTTTAATGCTGTGAAAAAAATAATTTTATCCTACCGCATTCAAAAAAACAGGGATTATCAATCTGCTATTCGTGCTGTTAATGACGTTTTAGTTAAACTGTCGAAAATACCTAAAAACCTTAATATCATCACCGATGGTAACCCCATTTATCTCCTTGCTCAACAATGGTTTGCACAGCATGGTATCAATTTTGATATCACACAAGTTGTCGGGCTTACAAACGAGGATGATGTATCAACAGAATTTCGCCCTCTTAAACAAATCATTTAGCGTCTTAATCGCACCTTCAAAGGCAATTACAAGCCAACTACCGGATATGGCGCAGATTCCGGTGCAATTTCAAGTGTTACTTTGTTTGTGGCTTTTTTTAACTTCCTTCGTCTACACTCAGCCCTTGACGGGAAAACTCCAACACTTATTCCTGAACTTGATGCTTTGCCTAATATGCCGGCCAAGTGGCTCAAGCTAATATCTATAAGCAAAAATTTCATAAAAGCACAATCCGAAAACTTTATATCCTTTCCTTAAACCCTTGGCACATATTGTGTTGTACGGTCAATGCCCTTGATTGGCGGTGGTAAAAATGCTACATTCGCCGCTTAAGAGGGTTTATCCGTGTGCTGTTTATATCCCAACCTGTCACCCTCGGTACCTTTTAACCAGCATTTTTACTGCCGACTGTCAAGGGTTTGGCTTCTCTTGTTTTTCATTGACTATTTGACACTACCGATATTCAAAAGTATCGGTATAAACACTTTGCATAAACACTATGTCTTTTTGTCAAAGCAACAAACAATTGTTCCTTAGTTCTATTATTATATTTTTGAGGAAATTTATTCCTAATCATTTATAAGTATTGTACTTCTTTGACAAAGATACTTTTGGAAAGCATGCGTTTTTTAAGCCTTTTATCTGCAATTGCAAAGTTTTCCCTTTAAATGTATAATAATCAGCATGTTAAATCAGTTAATACAATTATATTTTGAGGGGGATTTTAAATGGTAAAAATAGTCGGAAAGGGAATGCACATACCTCGCGATGAGGAACACATTGGCTTTGTTGGAGATAACAATACAGGGGTGCGAGAATTTGAAATAACGGATAAGGCATTGTTCGATTTTAACTTTAAGCTGGATCTGAAGACAAAAGAGCATGTAGGAATAGTAGACTTGGAAAAGGTTGTTGAGCAAGATAGAATTATTTTAATATGGAAAATAAAAAAAGAACACATGCCCATAAGCGGAATGCTTTTTGTACAACTTAGAGCTTTTAATGATGATGGCGATGCGTGGCATAGTGAAAAGAAGCACTTTTGGATAAGCAGCAGAATAGATGCATCCGAATATTTTCCATCACCTTTGCCAAGCGAGTTTGAACAGATGGAGCAACAGGTGACAACTGCAAGAAATGAAACAATCACAGCAAAAGAAACTGTTCTGATAAAAACAAACGAAGTTTCAGAAAACACACAAACTGTATTGGATAAAACCAAAATCGTGATAGAAAAGGCTAATGAAGTTCAAGGGAACACAAAAACAGTTTCGCAAAATACAGACTCTGCTATAGCTTCAGCAAGCATAGCCGCACAATCATTAGCGGATTTATTAGCTATGCTTGGAACAGACATAGCTACCCTAACAGGCGGAAAGCTGACACCGTCCCAAATTCCTGCAATTGCTATTACGGATACCTTTGTCGTGCATTCCGAAAATGAAATGCTTGCACTGCAAGCCGAAACAGGAGATGTTTGCATTCGAGCAGATGAGAGCAAGAGTTATATTTTGCAAGGCACTAATCCGGTGATTTTATCTCATTGGAAACATTTGCAGTCACCTACAAATTATGCTGATACCGCAGGACACTCCGCAACAGCCGGTTATGCTGAAGATTCAGGTAAAATTAATGGCCACAGAATAGTATATATGACTCAGGAGCAATACGATATTGCTGTAAAAGAGCCGGATACCGTTTATTTTGTGGAGGTGTAAAATGCCAATTTTTAAAAATAATAATACACTAAAAGTGTTTAAAGGGGATTATAGACCATCAAACATATACAAGGGCGGGCAGAAAATTGCAGGTTGGAAGTATTACCAAAAAGAAGGAGACAGCGTTTCAATAGACGGAACTTACAATGACAGTGCAAATATTATAATAAATGGGAAAACCATTGAAATTGGAACTGGGGGTATAGGTCCTGAAAACCCTTATGTTTTACAGAGTGCAGAAAATTTTGCTCTTGTCAGCACAAACGGAAAAGAACTAACCCAAACTATAAGCTTCTCAACCGCAATTCATAGCCTAAAAGAGGAAATATCAGATTGTATACAAATTGATGTTGAGTTGTCCATAGCAAAACTGGTTCAAAGGACAAAAAAAGATACAATGCCACCAACCACATTTTGGCGTTCATATGGCATTGCCGAAGACTATGTCGGATTTCAGGCAGAGGTATTTAGTGATATGCTCCAGTTAGAAACCGGTCACAATAATTTAATGGATCGCACTGTTCGATGTAATAGATTTATACATAACGCATACGGTGTATATGAAAAAAACAGAAATGCAATATGGTTTAATCAAAATGGTAGGGTTTACATATCAATTCATAAAAACATCTTAAACATTAAAGATGAAGACAGTGAGATAGAGAAAAGTGACAAATTCAATAGTTGGCTATCTGATAATCCAACGGAAGCCATATACCCGATTCGAAATCCAATTGAAACAATATTATCAAGCATCAAGGTAAATACATATTATCCCAATACATTCATTTATACACAAGGAGAAATAAAGCCGAAATTCATTGTTAAAGTAAAAGCGGAAGAATAGTTTTATTAGGAAAGCATTGACTTAGATGCTTTCCTAAATCATTTCAAGTTCCTGAACAAGTTCTATACGCCTTTTTAATACATAATTTTGATTATCCGTTTCGACCGGAGAGATAAGCTGTGAAATTTTCTTTTTCCCACTAAAGATGTCAATACAAATTAACCACATCCGATGAATCCAAGCAACAGGATAAATCAAACGGGATTTTTCGAGGTATCTAAACTTTTTAACTAAGTGCTTATACGACGGAAAAATAATAGGTATAATATTTGGTTTCCACCATTTTTTGATATACTTTCTATAATCCTCGTTTTTAGAGCTACTTATACGTAGTTTTGTATATTGCAAGTAAAACCCTTTACGCAGGCTGGTATTTTTACCAAATATCCCTCCTTCAGCAAAATCACAAAGCAGTTTATCTATAGTACCCTCATTGTATTCCACAGGCATAAGTTCTTTATCAGAAAAACCAAGATATCTTATGCCTATACCTATAGAATGTGAAATGAATTTGCTGTATTTGAGCCGATTCATTATACCCAAAAAACGATTCCAATCAATTTCATTACGGAAACATCTCATATAGAGAAGGGTGTCCATTAGCTGCCTTATCCCCACACCATCTTCAAGGAAATGCTTTATATAGTGAAGGGCAACATAAATCATGCCATCTGTAACTCCCAAAGCAGGAACTACTATTTGATCTGTAATATGAATTTGACGAAAAGGCTGGCATATTAATATCTCGTTATTAAACCATGCATCTTCTACTAACTCGTCATGCAAAAAACGATGAATTTCTATACGTCCGGCGATACTATGATGTGCTATTGCATGATGAGATGTGGCAACTATCGGCTCTATTTCAAATCCTTGGTCCTTCAAAACTGACAAAGCTTTTTTGAATCCTTGCTGACCTACAAAAATATCCGTATCACTGGATATGCGTGTTTGAGGAGTATTATATAAAACTGAAAGGGTATCACCTTTTAATATGCAAAAATCAATTTCATTCTTTTGCAGTGTCTCTAAAAGGTTTTTCACAACAAGCCTTCTATTCGTATCCGCCATAATAGATGCCATTGTATAATGTTTAAAGGCTTTAAAACTTTCTTCATCAATATCCAGTAGCCCTTGCGAAAAAAGCTCTTTTGCAGGCGGATAAATAACATTTATAATTCCCTGCTCTTTTGCGTGAAGTAGCACATCTTGGAAGTTATTAATTTTTTGAATCTTTGGCAATACGCCATGTGCTCCGCAGGAAAACAAATATAACATGTCTAAAAATGCTTCGGTTATCATATTTCTATCATTCCTCATTGAAAAACTAATAAATTCTTAATCCTTTTTATGCCTAGTTATACTTGCAAATATGCTTGTAAAAAGATTCTTTTCAGATTGGTTAAGGGCAAAGTTCCACATTATAATGAAGTAGAATAAACACATTATTAAGGCTTTTGCACTAAAATAAATCATGTTTTGTGTTGGGAAAAGAAACTGTATCCCCAATCCAAAAATGGTGGTTATTAAAAGCAAGGGCACAATCTTCAAATGGCACTGAACAAAGAATCTTATTATGTTAATTTTTAAAACTTTTGAGTAAACAATATTAATAAAGACTATCGCTACCAAACCACCGCAAAAAATTGCCATAGCAGACCCAATTGCACCGTAACGAGGAGTAAGAATAAATGAAAGGGTCAAACTAACCATTGCGTTTAAAATTACCGTCACTGATCTATACATCACTTTGTTTTCAGCCATAATCATGGTATTTGCTATATCCTGTGTTAATAAAACTAAAAATGGAAGTAGCAAGAAAACTGCAACTGCGTATGAATTTGCAAAAGCAGTGCCGGTCCATAGATGGATGAACTCTCTTCCCATACTTATAAAGCCTGATATAATCAAACCTATGATAAAAAGTTGAATTCTGCCCACTCGAATCATCAAATTTTCAAAGGCCTCATGGCTTTGTTTATCAGATATCATTTGGGAAACTTTTGGCATAAACATTCCATTAATGGCTTGGGCAAATGTAGCAGCATATCCTTCTATGGTCATTCCAATTGAAAAAATGGAGATTTGTGTACTGCCCGAAAAACGACCTAGAATTGTAGGCGTAATGTTAAGTATAAACCTTTCAGCAAATACGATAACAGTTGACCAAAGTATGAATTGCAGCGTCTGTTTAAGTATTTTCCTATCAGTATATCCCATGTTGGCTTTTATAGGGATTTTTCTTTTTACATATACAAGCTTCAGAGAAATAATTATAAGCCCCACAAAGGCATTAACAATAACAATTGCATAAAGGCCTTTTCCCATTATAAGTGCAGCCACCATCAAGCTTACAATGAGCATTTTTTGTATTAAACCCATAGATTTATGAAAAATAAATTTTTCAAAAGATATTAAGATTCCATCAAGGCACGTGAATGGAAATGAAACTAAACTAAACATACCCGATATAACATACAAGACCTTTAATTTCTCGATTTCTTGAGGAGATAGCTTAACATAGACTTGCTCCATGAATATTAGCATAACCAGCAACGATATGAATATGATAGCATCAATTACTAAAAACAGCTTAATAACAAGTCCCAAAAAATTATTGAGTTTCTCTGTATTACCCTCTGCACGATATTTGGATACAAACCTTGATATAGCACCGCCTATTCCAAAATCCATAGCAAAAAAACCGATTATAGATGCACATAAAACATAAAGACCATAATCTGATTGTCCTATTTTGCTAATTAGAAAAGGAGTATAAAGCAAGCCGGCTAAGATGTTAAATGCAATTGCGATATATGATATAATTGCTCCGATTTTTATTTGTCTAACGTTTTCATGTTTACTGGTCATTTTATATGATAGCCACCTCGTTCATATTTAGCCTTCAAGAAGATTGTCTATTGTCTGCTCATACTTTTTAATGTTTTTCTCAAGAGAGAAGAAACTGCTTCTTTCTTGAGCCAATGTAGAATATTCTTTTTGTATCTGTGGATTTTCTAGAACCTGTTTTATTCCAAGTTGAATTCCTTCTATGCTGTTTTCCACGATTATACCGTACTTTCCATCATCAAGCATTTCATCCATTCCTGAACAATCCGTAGTTAAAATAGCTTTACCTAATATAATTGCTTCACTGATAACCGTACTGTAGCCTTCATGCCTTGAGGTGCAAAGAAACATATCAGCCAGTTTTACATATGGAAATGGGTTCTCCTTATATCCCATAAGCTTTATATTCGTTATTCCATGCTTTTTAATCAGTTCTTCTAATTGTTGGCGGTCATTGCCCTCTCCAATAATCCAGACTTCAAAGTCAAATGTATTTTTCAATTTCGCTACAGCTTCTATAAGTCTGTCATATCCTTTTGGGTGGCACAATCTTCCGATTGATACAAATAGAAACCTGTCACTACGCTTTTCGGATATCGGCTCATTAGATAATGAGATTACCTTTTGTTCGTCTAACACATTATACAATATTCCGCCATCCGGCACATAACCAAATACTTTTTTAAACCCGTTGTAAGACCTCTTAGAAACAAAAAACACTTTATTAAATGCTTTGAAACTTTTTAGGTATTGCTGATATACATGACTAATGTCGCAGCTGCTAAAATCACTATGTACAAAAGCAACCTTAACTGAGTTTTTATTGCTTGAAGCTGCAACAATTTTTGTTGCATTCCCCTGCAAATATGCAATTTCCATATCGTATTTTTTGTTAATAAGCATTCTGCTCAAAACTTTAGTGGGCAAAATCGATGTAACCATATAAAAAAGAAGCTTAATAAAAAACTTTCTTTTAAAACTAAACAAGGGCTTATAAATTATGTTTTTATTTAGACTTTTCTCATTCACACCGCCGCCATTTATAACCCTTAGAGTAATTTCATATTTTTCGGGATTTAAATTGTTTATTAAATCTACCAACACTCGTTCGGCACCTCCGCCGCCTAATGTCGGAATTAAAAATAAAAGTTTTTTCATTTTTTGCCCCCTCCCTTATCGACATACTCTTTTAATTTCTCATAGAATTCCCGGCGTTTTTTGTTTGTCTCTTCTTTACAGTATTCCCGAGCTTTTTGAGAATTTTGCCTGCTCATTTCGCTCAATATATCTGGCTGAGTAAAAACCTCTTGAAGTTTATCTGCAAGAGAATCTGAATCTCTAACGGGAACCATGCAATTATCGTCAAGAAGCTCACGAATTCCATCTAAATCAGTGGTAACACAAGGAAGGGCGCAAGCCATGGCTTCTACCTGCTCAATCGTTATATTACCGTTCTGCCGTGGAAATATGACCGACTTCAAAACAGCAGGGTCGCCGTAAAGTCTGCCCTCACAATCTGCATGGGGAATCATCCACGTAAACCCCAGCATAGCCCACGGGTCTTTTAGATCGTTTACCTTTTTGTCAATCGTTATCTGCTTGCTCACAAAACGTCCTTTCGCCATACTTTGCTCCTTAAATATAGAGCCACTCAAGAGGCCTACGGTCTTTAGCGATCCCTGCGTGTCGGGAAAACCAATAGACC
>CAZNYY010000030.1:0-12856 GCA_964577335.1 uncultured Oscillospiraceae bacterium
GCAATTTTCCGAGGAAATAATTTGTTTATTTCAAGGTAAATTAACACAGTATGATGCAAAATTAGGAAAAATGACGAATATAATGAATTATCAAACACACCCTAGGAAGTATAAACGCCCCACGGCTTTGATAAGTGTATCAGCCGTAGGGCTTCTTTTCGTGTTTTGATTGACAATTAGAGGTGAAATATGATATATTTTGGTTAAATGAATGCTCGAGTAAATGGATGCTGTGAATGTCAACCCCCTTGGCATTGGCACTAATATTGATTAAGGTGTGATTTGTTTTGAAAAAAACCCTACCCATATTTACAGCAATTATTTTATTTTTCATTATTTTTGCTTGTGCTTTACGGATTTGGGATAACAAGCCAACGCTTAATTATTTCTCCTACAACACAGCAAGCAGCATAGGGTGGCTTGACACAAAAAACAAATTAAAAATCATAACATTTTTGAATTTGTTAACTTGTGATAAAACAACAGTGTATGAACCTCATCAAACGCGCGATAATGCATTTATCTCTTTGTATAGAAGAGATGGAGTTGTTGACAAAATAGTGATTTCGGGCGAATATATTGAGTACAATGATGTTCAATATAAATCTCGGGATACTTGGTGGAACTTATTAATATATATGATTTTTTAACTAAAAAACCCCATCCCCTTGGCACTTGACATACAAACAGCATTTATAACCAAATCCGCACAATTTACACTGTGCGGATTGTTTTTTAAGCTTTTTCAAGTTCTTCAATACTGATTTTTCTTGTATGCTGCGTATGGAACCATTCTTTTTTATTTTTATTGATAATCCCCAAAATTGCAATGGGAACCCATGTAAGCGAATAAATTGAATACGTCAGGTAGCTAAGCACAAGCCTTGGTGTAAATTGCCGTTTTTCAAGCCAAACCACCATTGGAGTGTACGCAAACTGTGCAACTACAAGGAAATTCCACACATACGGGTTGGGGAACAAATACCAAATTTGAAAAAACCCCAAATCCCCGCTGGGATACATATTTTGAAGCCATGCCATAAAGGTAATAAGCCCCATCACAATAATTCTCACAGGCTGTAAGAGATAGACCACACAATCAACAGGCGCCCACTTTTTTTCACGAACCGCTTTTTTCAAAAGAGGAATAACAAACCTGCTGGCAACATCAGCGTGACCTTGCATCCAGCGTTTTCTCTGTTTCCACGACTGGCTGAATGTAAGCGGTTTTTCATCGTAAACCACAGCTTTATGCGCCCACGAAACAGAATAATCATTAAGCACCAGGCGCATGGTAAACTCCATGTCCTCAGTAAGACATGTAGCGTGCCATCCTATTTTATTTAAAATATCGGTTTTGACAACAAAGCCCGTTCCGCATAACTGACATGACAAATTTAAGTTATAGCGAGACATCTGATAAAGCTTGTTTATACACCAAAACGAAATTGTGTAAGCCGAGGTAATCCACGAGTCAAAGGGGTTTTTACTGTCAATATACCCTTGCACGATTTCATATCCCTGATTTTGCTTGGTATTCATATGATTTAAAAATTCTGCATCAATTACATTATCCGCATCAAAAACCGCAACGGAATCATACTTTTTTTCCATCTCAAAAATTTGCGCAAACATCCATTCAAGGGCAAACCCCTTACCCCTCTGCTCATCATTGGTACGTTCAAAAACCAAAGCACCCGCATCCCTTGCAAGTTTTGCCGTATTATCCGTGCAATTATCGGCAATAACAAATATGTCATAAGCATCATTCGGATAATTTAAATTTTTAAGGCTTTCGACCATGTGTTCAATGACCGCCTCCTCGTTATGTGCGGAGATTACCAAAGCATAAGTATGAATTTTATTCGTCAACAAAGGTCTTTCCCTTCTGTTAAACCAGGCAAAGAGGGAAATTCCAAAATAATATGTGCCAAATGAGAGGAAAAACAACTGGAGCAATAAACTTATGATAAAGACAAATACATTACCCTCACCAAATTGCGACATTAAAACACTTCCTTAACTATAATTCTTTCTATCAATAACTGCTATTACAAGCAGATTTACGGCTTGTTACTATAATATAACATTTCCGTCTTAAAATCAAGGTCTAAAGCTAATTTTTTTAGTTATTCATATTATATGCTGTACAAACACTATAATTCGAGTAATTTTTTGCAAGCCGTGTTTACTGTTTAAAAGCTTGGTTGACTGGAAGGTTGCCAAATGGTAAAATAGTATTATAAAAAAATAGAAGGTGAAATACGAAATGGTTAAAATAGGAAATGATTGGGACGAACTTATAGGTAAAGAGTTTACAAAGCCGTATTACCTTGAACTGCGTGAATTTTTGAAGGATGAATATAAAAACCATAGGATTTACCCTGACATGTATGACATTTTTTCGGCAATTACTCATACTCCGTTTGAAAAGACAAAAGTTGTTATTTTGGGGCAGGACCCTTATCACGGTGAAGGTCAAGCGCACGGTATGTGTTTTTCAGTAAAACCGGGCGTTGCCATACCGCCGTCCCTTTTAAATATATATAAGGAAATACAGGCAGAAATGGGGGCATATATTCCAAATACGGGTCACCTTATGTCCTGGGCAAAGCAGGGGGTTTTGCTTTTGAACACGGTTTTAACCGTGCGTGAGGGGCAGCCCAATTCCCATAAGGGCAAGGGGTGGGAAACATTTACCAACAAAATTATTGAGGCGCTAAGCCAAAAGGAGGAACCGCTCGTATTTCTTTTATGGGGTGCAAATGCCCGTGAAAAGCTTGAAATAATAGACAGCACAAAACATCTGTGCCTTACCGCACCGCACCCAAGCCCCCTGTCCGCATACGGAGGGTTTTTTGGTTGCGGACATTTTGTAAAGGCTAATGAATTTTTAATCTCACATGTGAAAAGTCCCATTAACTGGCAAATTGAAAATATTTAAAAAAGTGAATAAAAAGTCTCTTATTTTCTAAAACTATCCGCAGTGACACAAAACTAAACTGTGAAAAAATCTCTTATCACTTCCTTCTCCGCAGATAAGGGGTTTTCCATTACTACTTGTGCCAATGCGGAGCGGCGGAACGGAGATTTTCTATGAGCTACTTAAACGCATTTTTAATCGGGGGTGCAATATGCACCGTAGGGCAGATTTTGATTGACAAAACAAAACTAACCCCCGCCAGAATTTTGGTGCTTTTTGTGTCCTCAGGGGTTGTTCTCACACTAATCGGAGTGTATGGTCCCCTCGTTGAATTTGCGGGTGCGGGGGCAACGGTTCCGATAACGGGGTTTGGCTATGCACTTTGCAAAGGCGTTATGAAGGCGGTTGACGAAAAGGGTATTATGGGCATCCTCTCTGGAGGGCTTACAGCCGTTTCTGCAGGGCTTACAGCCGCCATACTCTTTGGTTTCTTGGCGGGTGTTATATTTAAACCTAAAATGAAGTGAGAACCATCACCAATGCATCTTCAGAGGGGTTTTGGTAATATCCCCGCCGGGATGCACTTTTTTTAAAGCCGAAATTCTCATAAAGGGACACTGCCGCATGGTTTGAAAGGCGCACTTCAAGATACATTGAAGATGCCCCTTTTTCTTTTGCACGCCCAAGCACTGCCGCAAGTAATGATTTCCCAAAACCTCGGCCGTAAAAATGAGGATCCACGGCAATGTATAAAAGCTCCGCCTCGTCCAATGCAAGCATAACCGCTGCAAAACCCAAAGTTTTGTTTTCCTGTTTCAGTACGAGGAAAAAGCAGTTTTCATTTTCAAACGCATCTTCTAAAGTCTGCCTGCCCCATGCATTTTTGTCAACCAACTTAAAAATGCGGTGTATTTCATCTATGTCCCTGGGCTTTGCCTCGGCAATCACGGTAAAATCCTGCTAACCAAGTCATGCAACTGGCGGGCACACTCGGCATATTCGTCACTTCCACCGCCAAAGGGGTCATGCACATCCCCTTCTTCTCCGACGTATTCGCTAAGCGTAAAAATTTTCTCCTTAAATCCCGGGTATAACGAGAAAATCATTCTTTTGTGTGCCTTTGTCATTGTCAGCACCAAATCCGCCTCTGTTAAATCCGCCTCCGTCAAAGGCTTTGCGGTGTGTTCTTCTATATCCGCTTCATATTCCTTCATAACCTTTACCGCATGGGGGGACACTGTTGTCTGCCCAACAGCAAGCCCCCTTGAAAACGCAGTATGCCCTTTCCCGGCGACCTTTAAAAATAATGCCTCCGCCATAGGACTTCGGCAGGTGTTCCCCGTGCATATAAATAATACTTTCATAATTTTTCTCCTTGAATTATTCTTCCTCCGGCGGCTTTTAAAAGACGGTTTCGCACCGCATCCCCCATTCCGCCGGGGGGCGGCAAAACAGCGTATATTGTCTTGGCTCCCCTTGCATCAAATTCCCTTAAATTATAAAACAGGCACGCGGCATATTCTTCCGCATTCCCGCCGCCGTGCAAAATTATATCCGCATCAATATTCTGCTCACCATAGCTTAAAACCCCTGTTTTTCCATCTCTGTTTATCTGCGGTTTTGTGCCGTATTCAACGCCATACACCTCGGCATCCGGCGAATAGTGGGTGTATTTCATGCCGGGGCTTTTTGGCGCCCCCTCCCCCGCTCCAAATGAAACCTCGCCTATTACCTCTCTTATTTCCTCCGCAGTAACAGCCCCCGGTCTTAAAATAACTGGTACTTCTTCCGTTAAATCCAAAACCGTTGACTCAATTCCGTAAAACGTGTTCCCCCCGTCAATGATACAGTCCACCCTGCCCATTAAATCCTGTATAACATGTGCCGCGGCTGTGGGGCTTGGTCTGCCCGAAATATTGGCGCTGGGTGCTGCAACGGGAACACCGCTCATTCGTATCAGGGCATTTGCCACAGGGTGGGACACAAGCCTAATTGCCACAGTGCCAAGCCCTGCGCTTACCTCCGGTGCCACCACGTCCGACCTCTCCATTATAAGCGTCAGCGGTCCGCCCCAAAACCGTTCCATAAGAAAGGGGGCCTTGGGCGGTATTGTTTTTACAAGGGGATACACTTCATCGACCCTTGAAATGTGTACTATCAGCGGATTGTCCTGAGGTCTGCCCTTTGCCAAAAATATTTTCCCCACAGCATCTGCATTTGTAGCATCCGCCCCAAGTCCGTACACGGTTTCGGTCGGAAAAGCGCAAAGCCCCCCTCCCTTTAAAATTTCGGCGGCTTCCCAAAGTGCATCCGCATCTATATTGTTCGGGTTTATTTTTATTATTTTAGTCATATTCTACCTCGTTCAACTTACTTATTTGAAGTTACCACAATATCGCCAAGTTGTCAAATAAAATTTAGTTTACGTCGGGTATTGTATTTAGGGCAAAAATTTGTTAAAATGAATATATGAAAGGAGATTACCATATGCCAAAGAATGATTGTAGTCATATAACAAGTATCGGCGGTCAAGCCGTTATTGAAGGGGTTATGATGCGGGGGCCTTTGGGAACTGCTGTTGCCGTTCGCACACCCGATGGGGATATAACAATAAATAAGGATGAAAAGCTGTCGCCCGCAAAAAAACCAAAGGTTTTTAAATGGCCCGTAGTCCGTGGGGTTGTAAGCTTTGTGGAGTCGATGGTTATAGGCGTGCGTGCGCTTATGTACAGTGCGGAGTTTTTTGATATTGAGGGCGAGGAGGAGGAAACCCCAAGTAAGTTTGAGGAATTTTTGACCCGTATTTTCGGGGAAAAGTTAAAACAAGCGGTAATTTATTTTTCTGTTTTTCTCTCCCTTATTTTTGGTATAGGTCTGTTTATGCTGTTGCCCACTGTTTTAGCCAGTGCGCTGAACAATTTTAATTTAAGCGGCATTTCCAAAACGGTGATTGAAGGTGTGGTAAGAATTGCTCTTTTTTTAGCTTACCTTGCACTTGTTTCCAAGATGAAGGATATTCAAAGGGTTTTTGAGTACCACGGCGCCGAGCATAAAACAATATTCGCCTACGAAAGCGGCGAGGAACTGACGGTTGAAAACGTAAAGAAATATTCAAGGTTTCACCCCAGATGCGGGACAAATTTTCTGCTTATTGTAATGGTTATAAGCATAATTGTGTTTTCGTTTCTGCGTTGGGACAATGTTTTAATAAGAATGGTGACAAGGCTTGCACTGCTGCCCCTTGTTGCGGGACTAAGCTACGAGGTAATAAAATGGGCGGGCAGAAGCCAAGGGAAATTTGTAAGGTTTATAAGTGCGCCGGGGCTTTGGCTTCAACGGCTCACCACTCGTGAGCCGGATGACAGCCAACTTGAAGTTGCAATTGCAGCTTTGTCAAACGTCAAAACCCAAAATATTGAGGATGATAAATGGTAAAAGTGTCAGACCTTTTAAGATATGCCGCACGGCATATCCACCCTGCCGACGCCAGGGTTTTGCTTGCTCACATCATGGGAATGAAAGCCCATGAGCTTGTTTTGTACAGGGATGAGGAGGTTGTCGGCAGTGTAAATGAAAATTTCAAAAAGCTTGTAAACATCAGGAAAACAGGTTACCCTATAGCTTATATTACGGGGGAGAAGGAGTTTTTCTCGCTCCCCTTTAAAGTTACTCCCGATGTTCTTATTCCACGACCCGACACGGAGATTTTGGTGGAGTGGGGGATATCCCACGCCCGAGGGCGGCGGGTTTTGGATCTTTGCTGCGGTTCGGGGTGTATAGGCATTTCTGTGGGGTATTACGAAAAAAGTGCAAAGATAACGCTTGCCGATATATCGGAGGGGGCTTTGGAAGTAGCGTCACAAAATGCCGCCATGAATAATGTCTTCGTTAACTTTATGAAAATTGATATTTTGGAAGATGAAATTTTAGGGGAGTACGACTTGGTTTTGTCCAACCCCCCGTACATAGAAAGTGCCGAAATACCGACGCTTGAACCTGATGTATGCGTTTTTGAGCCCTCCATTGCACTGGACGGCGGGGATAGCGGACTTGTTTTTTACCCAAAAATTATAAAAAAAGCGTATCACGCTTTAAGCAGCGGGGGGCTTTTGGGGCTTGAAGTTGGGCATACTCAGGCGGGGGCGGTTTCAAAAATGATGAAAGGGTATTTTCGTGATGTGGAGGTTTTGCAGGACTTGGGGGGGCATGAACGAGTAGTAACTGGGAGGTGCGTTAAATGAAATACAGAAAATTAGGGAACACCGGTATAGATATATCGGCGCTTGGCTTTGGCACGATGCGTCTGCCGGAGAAAAACGGGAAGATAGATACGCCTGAGGCGGTGCGTATTATACGCACGGCAATTGACGAGGGTGTAAATTACCTTGATACCGCATATTTTTATCACAACGGGGAAAGCGAAATTCTTGTGGGGAAGGCGTTGGGTGACGGATACCGCAACAAGGCATATATTGCAACAAAATCCCCCATGTATAAAATTAAAAGCGAAGATGACTTTGACAAGATATTAGACGAGCAACTGAAAAAGCTTGATGTGGAGCATATAGACTTTTATTTATTACACGCAATAAACCTTGAAAAATGGAACGACACGGCTTTGCGTTTTGATTTGGGGGAAAAGATGCTCCGTGCAAAGAAAAGCGGAAAAATAGGTCACATAGGTTTTTCGTTTCATGATAATCTTGATGCTTTTAAGACCATTGTGGATGGGTTTGATGCATGGGAGTTTTGTCAAATACAGCTAAATTATATTGACACCCAGCATCAGGCAGGACTTGAAGGTTTAAAATATGCCGCCGACCGAGGACTTGGCGTTATAATAATGGAGCCGCTTTTGGGCGGCAAGCTTGCCAACCCCACCGATAACATGAAAAAGATTTTGTCACCCGAAAAAAGTCCTGTTTTATGGGCATTTGATTATTTGTGGAATATGCCGGAGGTTTCGTTTTTGCTAAGCGGGATGAGTAATATGCAGCAGGTTTGTGACAACCTCGAATATGCACGAGGTGCCAGGACAAATTGCCTGTCACAGGATGATTTGAAAATGCTTGATAAAGTCCGTGATGTGTTTTTAAACTCGTCACTTGTTCCATGCACAAAATGTGAATATTGTATGCCCTGTCCCTTTGGGCTTAATATTCCGTCCATCTTTGAGGCGTACAATAACACTGTTGCAAAATCAGAGAGCTTTGCAAAGAAACAGTATGATGAGCTTGAAACGGGAGCGGACGAATGTACTGCATGTCGCAAATGCGAAGAAGTCTGTCCCCAAAATATAAAAATCAGCGGTGAAATGCCCAAAATTGCAGAAACCTTTGAAAGGGTTTGATAGGAGGGGTAATTTGAATTCTTTGGATTACACTGTAAAGTTGGATGTGCTGCAAAAGGGGTATGACAAAAAATATTGCTGGGTGCATTGCAGGGCAGGGGCAATCCCCAAAGGAGATAATGCTACGGTTGTTATGACGGCACAACCCTTAAATATAAAGGGTTGTGATGTTTTTAAAGAGCTTAAAATGAATTTCACACAGGATATGGGTAAAAGCTGGAGCGGTTTTTTGGAGCAGCCCGGGTTTTTAAGTGGACAAACCGAGAACGGTGTTGTCATATGCGTATGTGACTTTACCCCCGCTTGGCATGAAAAAACGGGAAAACTGCTTGGTACAGGGCATACCACATACTATTCGGATAATCGTATTATAGACGGTTTTAGGCCGAGGGAAACGGCTTATTCGGTATATGATGAGGACAAAAAAATATGGGGAAACTGGAAAACCGTAAAAATGCCTGACCCTGACGGATATTTTTTTAACAGTGGTGCGGGATGTACACAAAGAGTGGATTTGACCGACGGAAGTATTTTACTGCCCTTCTATTTTAAGGGGGAACATTCTCTGTTTAGTTCCTCCGTTATGAAATGTAGTTTTGACGGGGAAAATTTAGAATATATCACGCATGGGAGTGAACTAACAATTGATGCAGGGCGGGGGCTTTACGAACCCTCCTTGGCAAAATATAAAGAAAATTATTATATGACTATGCGTGCCGACGAAAAGGGATATCTTTCCGCAAGTAAAGACGGAATGTATTTTGAAAAACCCGTGCCTTGGACATGGGATGACGGTACACTTCTTCCCACTTATAATACACAACAGCATTGGGTGACCCACAGCGAGGGTTTGTTTCTGGTATATACGAGGATTGCAGGGGATAACGGGCATGTTTTCAGGCATCGCGCACCTTTGTTTATGGCAAGGATGGATACGGAAAAGCTGTGTCTTATACGAGATAGCGAAAAAATAATTGTGCCTCAGCGGGGGGCAAGACTTGGGAACTTCGGTACGGTAAATGTAAGTCCCCATGAAACATGGGTAACCGTCAGCGAATGGATGCAACCCGAAGGCTGTGAAAAATACGGCAGTGACAACAGCGTGTATGCCGCAAGAATTACATGGAATTGTGAAAACCTATGTGTACGGACGGTCAATATTTAAAGGGGTGCTGAGAACAGCACCCCTTAGTTACTAACCCACCTGCATTTCAAGCCTTAGCTTATCCGCAATCATGGCGATAAACTCCGAATTTGTAGGCTTTCCCTTTGCATTATTAACAGTATAACCGAACAGTCTGTAAAGAACCTCATCGTTGCCCCTGATGCAGGCAACCTCAATAGCATGCCTAATGGCTCGCTCAACCCTTGACGGAGATGTATTGTGGTTTGATGCCACTCTTGGGTAGAGTTGTTTTGTAACAGCGTTTATAAGGTCCGTTTCACATATGGCGAGGATAATAGCATCCCTCAGATACTGATACCCCTTGATGTTTGCAGGAACCCCGACCGAATGAATCATCTTTGTTACATTGATTTCAATGCTTCTTTGAAGCGCCTTTTGGCTATCTGCCGCCGGTTTTACTTCTCTTATTATATCCGGCTGGACGGATGTAATAGGCGTACATATATTCCTTATCCTCTCAATTAAAATTGTGGGGTCACAAGGCTTTAGCATATAATAATCGGCACCCCATTGCATGCACATGCTTATAATGCTCTCCTTGTAAGCACCGGTTATAACAATTGTGTATGGCCTTGTGTCCGCACTCATAGATTTCATCGATTGGAGAACCCCGATACCGTCAAGACCCGGCATAACAATATCAAGGGTTATTAAATCCGGCTCAAGCTCTTGAATAAGCTCGCAAGTTTCTCTTCCGTCGGAGGCAATGCCCACCACTTGGATATCCCCCTCCGCCTCCAATGCTTTCTTCAAAGAATTTGCAAATTCTACATTGTCATCCGCAATTAGCACTTTTACTTGACTGTTCATTTTTATTCCTCCTAATTCATTGGTTTTTCTTCATTTGTATTTTACAATATTTCCCAATAAATTGCAAGCCCTTTTTGAAAATTTTTTCCATTTAATGTATTTTGTTTGATTTTGTGACATTCCCCGCCCATCTTAACATTAATTTATCGCATTTTTCACCTCAGCAAGGCTTTCAACCATCCATTCGGAAAACATTCCGTATCCCCTTGTAGGGTCACTTACAAAAACATGCGTTACAACCCCTGCAAGTCTGCCGTCCTGAATTATGGGGCTGCCGCTCATGCCCTGCACAATTCCTCCCGTTTTTTCTAAAAGGCGTTCATCCGTCACCCTTATAACCATTCCTTTTGCACTGCGCTTTGATTGATGGGAAGTGCGTTCTATAATTATCGAATATTTCTCAACCTCACTGCCGTTGATACTTGAATAAATATGCGCTTCTCCTGTTCGCACTTGTGTTCTAAGGGCGATGGGTATCGCCTCGCTCTCGTCTGCCGCATTCTCAATTTTCCCAAAAATTCCGTCATCACGGTTTACGGTGATATCGCCTATTGTATTACCGTCAAAAGTTCCTCTAAGTTCACCGGGGGATCCTACTTCTCCCCGAATTATGGAGGAAATACTGCAACCCGTAATCTCACCGTTTTTTATATTTATAATATCTCCCGTATCAACATCCGATATCCCGTGTCCAAGCGCCCCAAAGCTGTTGTCATCAGGGTTTATAAAGGTTATAGTACCAATCCCCGCTGCGCTGTCCCGGACCCATACACCTATTTTATAATCTCCCGACCCGTCATAATAAACAGGAGTTATCTTTTTGCTGATTGGTTTTCCATCTCTTATAATGGTTGCTTCAACCTCACCCCCCGCACCTTCTTGTATAATACGGCTTAGGTCCGCTGCACTTTCAAGCCTTTTATTATTTATTTCCGTAATTAAATCTCCGCTTTCTATTCCCGCCGCCTTACCGGGCGAGAGGGTTTTCTCTCCCGATTCAATATCGGACAGTCCCACTACCAAAAGACCGTTTATATAAAGCTTTATACCCACAGCTTGTCCGCCGGGTATTACCACCATAGGTTTTACGACATCTACAGTGGCGCTTTTAAAGGGTATCCCCATAAGCCGAAAGTCAAAATTATAGCTTCCCTGATTTTGCGGCATAAGTGTATTTGTGTTCGTTTTGGTAAAATTCCCGCCCGCTTCGCTGACCTCGGATAAACTGAAGGGGTAAGGGATATTAATGCTATGTTCTTCACCCTCAAGCATCATTATATGTTCGGGCAATGTATACGCCGTTTGTAAAAAAACAAATACCGACACTGCCAAAACCGCAAAAAATGCCTTTTTAAATCTATTATTCATAAGCTTCACACTCCTATACAAAAATAATTTGCCCTTCGTGCAAAGCTTATATGCTAACAAAATTTAAAATTAAATTTTGTTATTTATATTCGTCCAAACTTTTGAAAATATATCCTTGCGCCTGCGCATTTTCTATCATTCTTTCAAGCCCCTCGGCATTGTCCTTTGAAACGGCATGCAGCAAAATCACCCCGCCGCCATGCAGTCCCTTTTTAAACTGCTCAACAGCATAATCTGCACCCTTTTGATTATCTGTTTCCCAGTCACGGTATGCAAAACTCCAAAAAACATTTGTATAACCCAGATTTTTTGAAATAAATAAGGTTCTTTCACTATATTCACCCATGGGAGGGCGCAAATATTTCATACTGATGCCAAACATATTATAAAACTTTCGGTCAAGCTCTATAAGTTCTCGCTCAATCTCACTATCATTTAAAGACGGCAGTGATAAATGCTTTACCGTATGGTTGCCTACAATATGCCCTTCATCCACCATCCTCCGCACCAAATCCAAATTTTTATCCAGATAGGGTCCCGTGATGAAAAATGCGGCAGTTACATTGTTCTTTTTTAAGGTATCCAAAATGGGAGCGGTATATCCGTTTTCATATCCTTCGTCAAAGGTCAAATATATGCTTTTATCCTCATCGCTTCCCATATATATGCTGTTTGACTTTTCCATCAAGCTTATCTGCCCGGCAGTAAATTCCGGTCTGGCGCCCGCCATCGGGCGAAAACCCCAACCCTCGGTTTTATTGGACAACGCTGCCGCCGTGGCAGGCTTTGTGCCTTCGGATTCAATTGTGCTTTTTGGACTTTCAGTTTTATCTGAAGGAGTCTCTGTGGCTTGTATATCGGTTTCTGTCTGAAAATTTTCTTTCGAATTTTGCTCAGTATTTGTGCAGCCTATAAGCAAAAATAAGGTTAAAAGAAATGAAATATACTTCAAAAAATCCTTCCTTTCAGATTAGTCGCTCAATTTCGTTCCTATATAGTGTGCCACTTTAAAATATTGTTATGTTATTATATATGCAGTCAGGGTATCGGATATTATTTTATCATATAAATCATGAATGTTTTGATAATTTTCGTATCGTTGTTTACGAAAATATTACTACTGTGAAAGCGAATATTCCCAGTATGAAATTCATTATAAATTAGTATATCATAAATCCGAAGGATTTTGATATAATGTCGCATCGCCGTTTCCGAACAA
>CAZNYY010000031.1:0-12681 GCA_964577335.1 uncultured Oscillospiraceae bacterium
AGTTTCACGTTATAAGGCGGCAGCATATGTGGACTGCCCTAAGCTATGCCGCAATGATTATCACCTCCTGCATAAATTACAAGGTGGTAAAAAAATGGGCAGGCGCTTTTTGCCTTATATCATTTATTTTAATTATGCTTGTACCCTTTGTCGGTATTGAAAGCGGCGGCGCACGTCGTTGGCTTGGTATAGGAAACCTCAGCTTTCAGCCGTCGGAGGTTGCAAAATTTGCACTTATCTTTTATTTTGCAAAGCGTATATCCGAAAGACCTAAAAACCATTTTAACAGCTTTGTACACGGACTTTTGCCGTATCTTCTTGTTTTGGGCGCGTTTTTGGTGGGGCTTATACTTCAGGACCATTTAAGCGGTGCGGTTGTAATTTTTGCGGCAATGATGATTATACTTTTGGCAGGGGGCGCAAAAATATCGCATTTTGTGACAATGCTTGGGATAGGGCTTGCAGGGCTTGCGCCCTTCGCCTATTTTGAACGATACCGCCTAAACCGCCTTTTGGCGTTTTTAGACCCCTTTGCTGACAAACAGGGCATCGGCTGGCAAATTGTGCAGGGGCTTTATGCCATAGGCTCGGGGGGGTTGTTCGGCAGGGGACTGGGACAGTCACGGCAGAAATTTTTGTACGTCCCCGAGGCGCATAATGACTATATTTATGCGATTTTGTGTGAGGAGTTGGGGTTTGCAGGGGCAATTATAGTGGCGCTTTTGTTTGCCGCATTTATAACAAGGGGAATAACAATAGCCATGCGTGCGCCCGACACATTCGCAAGCCTTACGGTTTTTGGCATAACTTCACTTATAGGGCTGCAATACATAATAAATATCGGCGTTGTAACCGCCTCGCTGCCAAATACGGGTATGCAGCTGCCGTTCTTTTCGGCGGGCGGCTCGTCACTTGTTTTTATAATGGCGGCAATGGGTGTTGTTTTAAATATTTCACGTTACACCGAAAAAACCGGAGGGATGAGTGCGGTGTTTTCAGGCAAAAGCATTTCAAAATAACCGCTTTTATGTGAGGTGATAACTTTGAGGATACTTTTTTCGGGCGGGGGGACTGCCGGGCATATAAACCCCGCACTTGCAATTGCAAAATACGCCGTGGATGCCGATAAAAAAACCGAAATCCTTTTTGTGGGCGCCTCGGGCGGCATGGAAGAGCGGCTTGTCACGGGGGCGGGATTTAAAATAAAATGCATTCCCGTGATAGGGCTTAGGCGAAAAATAAGTGTGGAAGCCGCCCGTGCGGTGATAAAATTTGTTTCGGCTTACAAAAAGGCACGCACCATTATACGGGATTTTCGTCCCGACGTGGTAATAGGAACGGGGGGCTATGTTTGCGCACCCGTGCTTTATGCCGCATCCCGCATGAGGATACCGACAATTATTCATGAGCAAAATGTGTATCCCGGGCTTACGGTGCGCTTGCTCTCACCAAGGGTGGATATTACGGCGATAAGCTTTGAGGAAACCGAAGAATACATAAAAAGGGCGAAGCGGATTATACTAACGGGCAACCCAATCCGACCGGAAATATTAAAACCACGCACCAAGAAAAGCGGGGGGAAGCCTCTGGTACTCATCAGTGGCGGCAGTTTGGGGGCAGAGAGCATAAACCGTACGCTAATTGAACTTTTGGAACTTGCGGGACAGGAGTACTACGGCATTATCGCATCAGTCGGCGAGAGGAATTATGATGCGGTTATGGGTGAAATTAAAAAAAGGGGAATACGGCTGTCAGGAAACAAACAGATTCTCCCATACATATTTGACATGGACGAAAAGCTTGCCATGGCGGACATTGCGGTTACAAGGGCGGGGGCAATAACTGTCAGCGAACTTTGTGCAATAGGCAAACCGGCAATTATAATACCAAGTCCTAATGTTGTTAACAACCATCAGACATACAACGCACGTTTTATGGAACGGCGGGGTGCTGCGGTTGTAATTGAGGAGGGGGAACTTAGCGGCGATATGTTGGCAGGGCAAATAAAAACACTGCTGTCAAACCCGGGGGAGCTTAGTAAAATGTCACGCTCGGGGCTGGAAAATGCAATTACCACGGCGGCGGAGGATATATACACCACAGCCTTAGAGCTTACAAGGCAATAACCCGTAACACAGCCCGAAGAATTTGCATAGTATGTAATGCAGAACAAACTGCAATACTTCGGAGGTGTGTTATGAGTAAAATTATAATAAACGGAGGGCGCCCATTATCGGGGAGCGTCAGAATTCAGGGCGCAAAAAACTCTGTTTTACCTATTTTGGCGGCAACGGTTTTATGTGCCGATACTTGTGTTATTCACGATTGCCCGGATTTGAGGGATGTAAACTCCTCAATCAAAATTCTTGAATGTTTGGGTTGTAAGGTTAAAATGGAAGGAAACACCGTCACGGTTGATGCGGTAAATATTACAAACAGTGTGATACCCGATGATTTAATGCATCAAATGAGGTCATCCATTACTTTCTTGGGGGCGATAACCGCAAGGTGTAAAAGCGCCGGTATCAGTATGCCGGGCGGATGTGAACTTGGCCCCCGTCCCGTGGATTTACATATAAAGGCGCTGCGGGAAATGGGAGTGGAAATTGAGGACCATGCAGGGCATATTGCGGCGAAAGCGGGGATTATAAAGGGATGCGAAATACACCTTGAGTTCCCAAGCGTGGGAGCAACGGAAAACGTTATGCTTGCCGCCGCTACCGCAAAGGGAACAACAACCATTACCAATGCGGCGAAGGAGCCGGAAATTCATGATTTGCAAGAGTTTTTGTGCAAAATGGGTGCGGATATTTCGGGTGCGGGAACGGACGTCATAGTTATAAAAGGGGTAGAAAAACTGCACGGTGCGGAGCATAGGGTAATCCCTGACAGGATTGTAGCCTCCACCTATTTATGCGCCGCCGCAATGACGGGGGGCAGTATAGAACTTGAAAATGTTGTGCCTTCTCATATAAGAGCGGTGACCTCCATTTTAAGGGATGCGGGTGCGGCGGTATATAACAAAAGAAAATCAATGGTACTCATTGCCCCTAAACGTATTATGCCCGTTGATATCCTGCGTACCATGCCATACCCGGGTTTCCCGACGGATTCCCAGGCGCTTGTGACGGCAATGCTGTCAGTTGCGGACGGAACAAGTATTGTGGTTGAGAATATATTTGAAAATCGGTTCAAGCATTGCGACCAGTTGTCCAGAATGGGTGCAAATATAAAGGTGGACGGAAGGGTTGCGGTAATTCGGGGTGTGCCACGCCTCAGCGGCACGGCAGTGACCGCAATGGAGCTAAGGGGAGGGGCGGCACTTGTAATAGCGGGGGCGGCTGCCGACGGGATTACAGAGGTTAGCGCAACGGAGCATATTGACAGGGGATATGAAAATATGGCGGCTGATATGGCTGCTTTAGGGGCAGAAATAAGATGTATCTAAGCCCGAGGGAGGACAAATGGGAAAAAAGAGAAGAAAAAAACGCCGAATAAAGGGAAGGGTATTTCTTGTACTGCTAATGCTTGCGGCGGTGGTTGCCACCCTTGCCTCGCCTGTCTTTAATATAGAGAGTATTGAAATATCCACAGGCGAAAACTTGACACAGGAGCAAATTCTCATGGCGTCCGGAATTACGGCCGGGGTAAACACATTTAAATTCAGCATGGGGCGTGCCCGGAAGAGAATTGCCGGTATTCCGTATGTTGACACGGTACGGGTCAGGCGAAAACTACCCGGAGCGGTTTCGATAGATGTTACGGAGAGTGTACTTTTAGCGTATGTCCCCTATATGGGCAGCATGGCTGGTATTGATAAAAATGCCAAGGTTTTGGAGGTTGTTCCCATACAGGATGAGAGCGAAAAAATTTATATTGATACCGCCCAACCGAAAAAAATTGACCCCGGAGAGCAGATAGGCATTGACGAACCGAAAATTATTGATATAATAGTATTATACCTCAGTAAATTTGAGGAGTACGGTATAAGCGAAACGGTGGAGCGGCTTCACGTTCCCTCGCAGGTGGAAACCGGTTTTACAACACGCACGGGTCTTTATGTCAACTTTTCGGAAACTGATGATATGGATTATAAATTTAATATGTACCTGCGTGTACTTACGGAAATAGGCAGTGATGCGGCAGGGTTTTTGGATCTTAGCGTGCCTGAGGAAGCAAAGTATAGGAAGAATATTTAGAACGGAGACAAAGATGAAGGGCTTTAAAGCACAATTAGCAATTGGGTTTGTATGTGTAATTTTAGGTTTTATTATCACAATGCAGCTCAAAAGCGTACAGTATAACCAAATAAGCGGTGAGGAACGCGTGAGAAACGAGTCTCTCCAGCAAGAGCTTAATAAGGAAAAGGCAAAGAATGCGGATCTTCTTGTTGAGGTTGCCGCAATGCGGGGTGAAATTGAGACGTTTCGTACAGAGTCGTCACAGAGCAGCGGGTATGTTCGGGGGATATCCGAGCAGCTTGAAAAGGCGGAAGTGCTTGCAGGGCTTTCCGATGTGGCGGGAGAGGGTGTTGTTGTTGTTTTAAACGACAGCAAGGCGGAGGCGCAGAAAAACCCTGAAAACTACATAATTCACGATGATGATATAAGAAAAGTTGTAAATGAACTTTTTGCGGCGGGTGCGGAGGCGGTGTCGCTAAACGATGACAGGTTGATAGCCACAAGCGCCATACGCTGTGTGGGACCGGTTGTTATAGTAAACAACAACAAATATTCACCGCCTTACGAAATAAAGGCTATAGGGCATTCTCAAACACTTGCCGCCGCGCTTAATCAACGTGACGGCGTGGTGGATATTTTGAGGAATTTGTGGAAACTTGAAATTACAATAAAAGAGGAAACGAATATTACTGTCCCGAGATACGGCGGCGTTGTTAATTTTAAATATGCGGCGCCCGCCTCGGGGAACTGATTTGGAGGAATATTGATTGTACATAGTTTTAGGCTTGCTTGCGGGTGTTTTCATAGCAATTTTTTCGGCATTTCACATCCCGGCCGAGTTTTCGGATTATATGGCGGTCATAATATTGGCGGCTGTGGACTCTGTGTTTGGCGGAATTGCCGCAAACCTCAGAAAAAGTTTTAAGTTGGATGTGTTTCTGACAGGGTTTTTCAGTAACACTCTGCTTGCCGCGGCATTGGTTTATATTGGGAATTTGATAGGTGCAGACCTGTATTTGGTGGCATTAATCGTTTTTGGAACAAGATTATTTCAAAATTTTGCAAAAATTCGAAGATTACTATTGAATAAATTGATAAAAAGAGATAAAATAAGTAATTAATAGTGTTATTAGTGATAATAACGAAGGAGGAATTTGAAGAATGGCGATTGAATTTGCGGCAGATATGAATTCGGCTCAAATAATAAAGGTTGTCGGGGTGGGCGGCGGCGGCAGCAATGCCGTCAATAGAATGATTGATGCGGGTTTGCAGGGTGTTGATTTTTTGGTGATTAATACGGACAAGCAGGCGCTTACCCTATCAAAGGCTGCGCACAAAATCCAGATAGGTGAAAAAATCACTCAGGGAAAGGGTGCCGGGGCTGACCCGGAGGTGGGTCGAAAGGCCGCAGAGGAAAGCCGCAATGAAATAGAACAGGCTATTAAAGATGCGGATATGATTTTTGTTACAGCCGGGATGGGCGGCGGCACGGGAACAGGTGCGGCACCTATAGTGGCGGACCTTGCAAAGGGAATGGGTATACTTACTGTGGGTATCGTTACAAAGCCCTTTGGCTTTGAAGGCAGACGGCGTATGACACAGGCGGAGGATGGGATTACCGCCCTTCGTGAGTGTGTTGACACTATTGTGGTTATCCCAAATGACAGGCTGCTTTCTATTTCAAGCGCAAAAACCTCGCTTTTAGATGCGTTTCGCATGGCGGACGAAAGTTTGCGCCAGGGTGTTTCGGGTGTTTCTGACCTTATTTACCGCCCGGGTACGATTAATGTTGACTTTGCGGATGTCACATCCATTATGAAGGATGCGGGGCTTGCCCACATGGGTATAGGACAAGCCAAGGGTGACAATCGTGCTGAGGAAGCTGCAAGAACGGCTATCGAAAGCCCGCTTCTGGAAACTACTATTGACGGTGCAACAGGTGTGCTGATAAGCATTACGGGCGGACCTAATCTAAGTCTTTTTGAGGTAAATGCCGCAACCGCACTTATTCAAAGCTGTGCGGATCCGAATGCAAATATTATTTTCGGCACGTCCATTGATGATGAAATGGATGATGAGCTTTACATAACGGTTATCGCCACGGGCTTTAGCAGGGATAAAAACGGCGAAAAAAATGATGACTCGGAGGCGTTCCGAAAAGAAAGTTCCAGCTTTGAAAGTGACGAATTAAACATTCCGGATTTTTTGAGAAGGACAGGCTTGGAATAAGTTTACCATAAAATTAAAAGCGGACGGGTGATACCTTGTCCGCTTTTTGAAATTTAACGAAGTAAATATTTGTAGTGCAGTATTTAGGCTCTGGATACTACACAGGCTGAAAATGCACTTATGCAACTATCGCATACCCTGTTTCATGATTTAATAAATATTTAATTTTAGGTTTAGAGTTTTTTAAGCCATGTGAGATATTATATAGCTGTACCTTATAAACGTTTATGTCAGACATGTACCCGTCTGACAGGTGCAAAAAATTTAAGGAGTGAGTTTATATGAAACTAAGTAAGAAAGCGGCAACCCTGACGGCACTTGTACTTGGTGCGGTTATGCTTACAACCTCGGCATTTGCCGATGTTATCTTGGGCTCGGGCTATGTGGGGCTGAAAAACTCCGCCAAAACAACAATGCATAAGCTGACGGAGGAAGTTGGAAATTTTACTGTGGATTTCACCGCGTCAATATCTGTTGACGGTGTGGCGTTGGAATTTTCACACGATATTTCGAAATATGACATGATAAACAACAGAAGTGAATCAGTGAGCGAGAGCAACTCAAGTGAAGGCGCAAGATACCATTATTCCGACATGGAAAAAAGTGTTTCCAAAAGCGCAAATGAAGAGGAATACTATGTATCAAGCTACAGACGAGATTCTGAAAGTACAATTTTAGATAACCCCTTCTTGGAAGAAGAAGCGGCAGATGTAGAAAGAATAGTTGATGCTTTTGTAGGCAACCTTTCGGATATTGTGCAGGTGGTTGAAAGTGACGGCAAGAAAATGTACACGGGGCATTTGTCCGATGCACAGGTTCCGCCTGTTTTAAATGCACTTACATCATATTTCGCGAAATATGCGCTGATTGATTCTCTTAATGAAAGTGCTAAGAAAAAAGGAATTACCCTTGCTAAAAACGAGGTCTATGTTTTGTCCGCCTCGGGCAAGGCCATTGAAAATGAGGACGGCATAATTGAAGAAATGGTTGGCAAACTCAGTCTCTCGGGCAAGAAGGAAAACGGTGTGGAGAGCGTATATGACATAGAGTTTTCCCTTGCAGTAACAGACATAAATCAAACCGTGGTTGAGGTACCGAACCTTGAAGGCAAAAAGGTGACATATAGTCAGAGCCACAATATTTTGGCTGAAAAATATATAGGCACTTACAGGAACACAATAGTTGAGGACGACGGCGACAGTTTTACAAAACTTGGTGAGAGGTATGTTGAAATTACTTCGATTGAGGGTGACAATGTTTACGGCAAGTACTACGAAGTGATGGCAGACGGAAGCATGGGCGAGAATTTTGAGTTTAGTGCAGCCGCTGATAAAGAAAGGTACGAGCTTGTTGTAAGCTACACAGATTCTGCCGGAAATGTCAAAAACGGTATTCTCCATCAAGACGGTGTCCACAACATATATATGTGGCTTAACATTACGATTGAGGAAGAAGGCAAAAGAGTACACCACCATATGGACAATTTTGACGGACAGTTTATAAGAATATTCGAGTAACAATCATTTTTAGGGGGCGCAGACACTGCGCCCCTACATAAAAAGGGGGAACCTGTGTGGACTACGCAATTTCGACTGCGGGGATTACAAAAACATATAAAAATAACAGAGGGATTTCGGACATCACTCTAAATATAAACCATGGTGATATTTTCGGGTTTTTAGGACCCAACGGCTCCGGCAAAACCACTGCCATGAAAATTATGGTCGGACTTATGAAACCCGACAAGGGTGATGTTTTTATAAATGGGTACAGTATTACACACGATTATAAAAACGCGATGCGGGGAGTTGGCAGTATAATTGAAAATGTAACGCCCTTTTCGTATTTGACTGGGTATGAAAATATGCGCCTTGTCGCACGGTATTACGAAAATATACGGGATGCGAGGATTGATGAGTGTTTGGAGCTTGCCGGCATTTTGAAATTTAAAAACGAAAAGGCAAAAAACTATTCACTGGGAATGAAACAGCGCCTTGGCATTGCAATGGCAATACTTCCAAACCCCGCAATTCTTATTTTGGACGAGCCTCTAAATGGTATGGACGTGGAGGGCATGGTGGAGATGAGAAACCTTATAGCAACATTTTCAAAGGAGCATAAAACTACGTTTTTCATCTCAAGTCACTTAATTCATGATATTGAACTGACCTGTGACAGGGTTGGTATTCTTCATGAAGGGCGGCTTTTGCGCACGGAATATACTAAAAATGTTTTGGAAAACTATTCTTCACTTGAAAATTACTATTTAAGCGAGGTGGGCAGCGGTGAGTGAGCTTAAAAATGCGTATATAAATGAGCTTTACAAAATATCAAAAAAGAAAAAGCCTGCGGTGGCGGTAATTCTTTCAACAGTGGCAGTGGCGGTGGCGGCAATTTCGGTATACGGCATCAATAATTTGGCGGGAATAAGAATTACGGGCAGTTCGGAGCTTTCACTTCTTATTTTGTCGGTGTTAAACTATACTCTTATACCGCTTTTTGCCGCATTTGTGTCAATTGACATGATAAGCGGTGAATTTGCCGACAATACCATTAAAACCACTCTTACAACACCCGCAACACGTTTTGATGTGTACCTTTCCAAGGCGTTTGCGGCAGGAACCTTTATTTTGGCAAATTTAATGTACATAATGCTTATTTCATTAATAGCCTCCTATGCGGTAAGTGGTGTGGTGCCTGACATTTTAAGTGTTTTTACGGCTTATTTTGTGTCGGTACTGCCGGTTTTTGTATTTTCGTTGGCGGTGATGTTAATAGGAAATATTGCAAAGGGAACAACAAGCTCATTCATGCTCTCGGTTCTTATGTTTTTGCTGCTTTTGGGTGTGGGGCTTGCCTATCCAATGGCGAAAAGCTTTTTATTTACGTCGGCGTTTGACTGGTACCGCCTGTTTTTAGGCAGTTTTATAAATTACGGAAAAATACTGCGAGTGTTTTTAATGCTTGCGGGTTATGCTATAATGTTGTTTGGAGCAGGGTTTTACTTCTTTGAAAAAAGGGATGTCTGATTATGGGGCTGAAATCAAAGCTTTTAACACTTAATCTGGCGGCGGTTGCCGCCGCTGTGGGCGCCGCTTTATTGGCAGGCGCCTGTTACCTTTATGTTTCGAATATAATAATAAAACCCGGGGGCAGGCGGGAAGAGGTCATTATAACTGAAGGGGAAAATGTTTTTTACCAAAGCGGAGATTTCACGCATACGGAAATTAAAGAAATTATGATGGAACTTAGGATGAACCGTTCCGCTATTACCTTGGACAATAAACCTTTTACTGCCGAGGCGGAGAATTTTTCGGCAAACCAAAAAGAATATTTGATGATTACATTAAGCCCGAGGGAGGCAAACGGGTATATTCCCATAGCGGCGGTGGTTATTTCAACATTTCTGATAGTTTTTATAATTTCAATCATAACAGCGCAAAGCAAGTACAAAAGGGATGTTATAACACCTCTTTTGTCGCTTAAAAACTCCGCCTTAAATCTTAGGGAAGGCACGCTTGACACGCCCATTGCCGAAGACGGCTGGGGAGAGGTGGGGGAGCTTGCAAGGGAGATTGAACGGCTGAGATTGGCGCTTAAAGACACAATTCATTACCGAAACAAGGTTGATGAAAACCGAAGGTTTTTAATTACAAGTATTTCCCATGACCTAAAGACCCCTGTAACAGCAATAAGGGGATATGTTGAAGGGATTTTGGACGGGATAGCCGCAAGTGATGAAAAAAGAGAGGAATATTTAAGAAATGCACTTGGAAAGACGAAGCTTATAAACACGATGATTGATGACCTGATGCTTTATTCTAAATTGGATTTAAATCAGATGAGTTTTGAATTTGAGGAAACAGGAATTTTAAAATATATTGAGGATGCGGTTTGTGATAATCGCCTGATGTTTGAAAAAGATGGGATGAGCATAAGCGCCGAGAGCGGGTTTGCGGGCGACAGGAATGTTATGCTTGACCGTGGGGAATTTATGAGGGTGGTGCAAAATATTTTTGACAACGCCAGAAAGAATATGACAGCCGGCGGGGTGCTTAACATAATTTTAAGGGAAACAAACGCCGCTGTGATTTTAGAGTTTCGTGACAGCGGGAAGGGTATAAGCCGTGCCGACCTGCCGCATATATTCGACAGGTTTTACAGGGGTGATATAGCAAGAAGCGAGGGCGGCGGAAGCGGTATGGGACTTGCTATTGCAAAGCAAATTGTAGATGCGCACGGCGGCAGTATTTGGGCGGTAAGCCGTGAAATGAAAGGAACATCCATAAATATTTCGCTTCCAATAAAGGGAAGGGGAGGGCAGTATGAAAAAAATACTAATCATTGAGGACGACAGAAGTATTGCCGAACTACAGAAGGACTATCTTTCAATGAGTGGCTACGAAGTGGTTTGCGCTTTTGACGGGAACGAAGGAGCAAAGTGCATACAAGAGGGCGGGTTTGATTTGGTAATTTTGGATTTAATGTTGCCGGGGCGTGACGGGTTTGATTTACTTGAAGATATTTCACGCCTTGAAATACCTGTTTTAATTGTTTCGGCAAAAAGTGATGAAATACATAAAATACGCGGCCTTAACATGGGTGCGGATGACTATATTACAAAGCCTTTCGGCATGGGTGAGCTTGTGGCACGGGTAAACAACCACATAAAAAAGTACGAAAAATTCAAAAAAGCTCCGGGGGAAATAATTACCGACGGAGTTCTCTCGATAGATGTGCGTGACAGGCGCATTTATGCCGAGGGGAAAGAGGTTGTGCTGACGCAGAAGGAATTTGATTTACTGCTTTTTCTTGCACAAAACCCAAACCGTGTTTTTGGGAAGGAAGAACTTTTTGAAAGAGTGTGGGGGTATGACGCGCTTTCGGATACCACCACCGTAACCGTGCATATTGCACGGATAAGAGAAAAAATTGAAAAGGTGTCAAGCAGCTTTAAAGGTCTTGAAACCGTTTGGGGTGCGGGGTACAGGTTTAGAATTTAGGGTGTGTTTTAGGCACAAACAATATTATTTCTGCCTTTGTTTTTTGCGGCGTACAGGGAACGGTCAGTCTTTATAAAAAAATCCTCCCATTTCTTGGTCTTTATTTTCTCGGGCAGGGTAACCCCGACAGAAACAGTTATATATTTAAGAGCATTTTCCTTGCCTGAAGGGATTTTCAGTGCCTCCACCTCGCACCTTACCTGCTCCGCTAACTGTTTTGCCTCATGGGATGAGGTGTTTTCTAAAAGTACCATAAATTCTTCTCCTCCTACCCTTGACACAAGCCCTGCATGAAAATTAAAGATACTTTGCAGCACCGAAGCAATTTTACACAGACAGGCATCCCCCTTATAATGTCCATAGGTATCATTATAATTTTTAAAAAAGTCTATATCCACCATTAAAACGGACAATTTATCCTTCCCATCAGCCTTCTTCCAAAGCTCATGAACATATTTTTCAAGCCCCCATCGGTTTGCAACCCCTGTAAGTGAGTCGGTCATGGACATGGACACAAGCTGGCGGTTTGCCTCCTCAAGATTTTGTGCGGTTTTCACATGGTTATATGTGGAAACAAAGAGTATGTACGAACCCGCAGCACACAGAATAGCCGAAGTTATCGCACCAAAGACGGCCTCGCTTAACATTGAAATATCCAAAAGCGCCCCGACAGCGTAAACCGAGGTGGGAAACAGCAAAAACAGTATAACCTCTGCGGGCTTTACAATGGGCAAAACTGAAATCATTATATACAGAAAAACAGTGGAGGCAATGCGCCCCTGCACATATGTGTCAAGAATATACTGGGCACTTGTCAAAACAAAAAATAATGTCCAAAAACTTCGGTATGTGATATAGTATTGCGCTACGGTGCCATTTTCTAAAACTTTTCTGCAAATATGCATAAACACAAATGCAGTCACTATCGAAAGTAACCCCAGTGCAAAAAAGTAGGGGCTGTACTCCTTATGTATACCCAAGTACGTTTGTAAAGCAAGCAGAAGTATTTGTGAAACAATTAAAGCGGCGGAAAAGGGAATAATTCTCTTAACATTTGTATGTGCAATCTTTGTCAAAACACTCTTTTCGTTCTTTGCGGATAAAGGATTACAATAAAATTGCATGCGTATACCGAACAAGTTTTTAAAAAAGTTCTTTTTCATAGCAATATCCCCTTGGGTAAGTTTTAAACCGATAAATATATATCGGGCACTTGTTGATTGTAACACGACAGGCAATTTTTGTCAAGACATCGCCAAAACGGAAAA
>CAZNYY010000032.1:0-12533 GCA_964577335.1 uncultured Oscillospiraceae bacterium
TATGTATCCGTAGCGCTTGAGGACACCACACGGGCCGTGAACGCAGAATTGTTACCGCCGCCATGCTCTGCATGCAGTATGAGGGCGATGTCCAAGATTTCCGCTTCCAGTTTTGTATAGCAGTTATCGGATCTTAGCATATGTAAAAAGTTTTCGGCAGTGGACAAATCTTCACGCGGAGAGTGAATTACAAGGCTTTGGTTATCATAATAATGAGCTTTCGCCTGATATGAATATGCAACCATCGTGGGGAACCGTGCGATAAGTTCCATGGACTGTTTAAGCATATTTTCAATTCCTATATTATCCGGGTCATCGTCATAGGAATATGAGGAAAGCACCGAACGGGCAAGCTTATTCATAATATCTCGGCTTGGCGCCTTTAATATCATGTCCTCAGTAAAATTCTCGGGGAGATTTCTTTTTTCCGCCAGTAACCCGTTGAATTTTCCAAGTTCACTTTGCGTTGGCAGTTTCCCAAACAAAATGAGATAGGCAGTTTCCTCAAAGCCGTGTCTGCCTTCTTTAACACAGTTTTCTATGATTTCACTAACGTCCATTCCCCGGTATCTCAGCACACCCTCACTGGGAATCCTGTCCTCGTCGTCCACTATGTATCCGTGTACCTCTCCGATATTCGTAAGTCCTACAAGCACCCCTGTGCCGTCCGCATTCCTAAGCCCTCTTTTTACGTTATATCTTTCGTAAAGCCCGGGGTCAACCTTATATACATCCTTTATTTTATTACAAAATTCCTCAAATGTTTTCTGCATCGCATCGTGTTCCTTTCTATTCTGAAGTTTTTAAAATATTTTTGTTTTCTGAAAACGTTTCATTGAAAATCATATGCCCGAATACTTCAATTTTCTTGCCTTCGATTAGGAACTGCACCTTGTCCACCTGCTCCAGCTCACACAGTGAGTTTACTATTGAATAAACCGCCAAAAGTTCTGATGCGCTGCCCCCCGGGCTTTTGCTTATAAAGTCTCCTGACAGATTAACAAAACACACCTTTTCCTTCGTTTCTGCGGACAAGAGTTTTGTTTCTGAAGGAACAGTTTTTAAATGGCTTGAGTTGACGGGACCCTTTATAATCTCATTTACTATGGCATACTCTAAGCTTTCCCCTTCTTTAACCGAAACCTGCCTGCTCTCCGGCAACAGGTACATAGCCTGATTATCACTGAAATACAGGGTTACCACTTGCTTGTCGTTATTATTTTGGGGTGCGCCCAAAATTATATCGTCCTTGCCCATGGCACCCAAGGGTTCCCCCGTTGAAATAGATGTCAATTCCTTACCCTCAACGAGTATTTTCACCTTGTCAACCCCCGGCAGTGAACAAAAGCTTCCTATCAGGGTATACCTGCTCCACAGCCTTTCAATGTCATTGCCCGAGTTAAAACTTTGGTTCATATTCACCGTCACAACTGTTCCGGCGGTTTCAACCCCAATAAGCTCCGCATCCTTGGATATAGCTCTTCTCATTTCCTGATTAACCGGCCCTTTGATAAGCTCATTTACCACCGCTTCGTACCATCCACCTTCTTCCGCAGGACTGATTTCCCTCTTTTCTGTGACCATTTTACTTTGGTCGCTCGACAGAAAATACAATTCCACAGTTGCCTTTTCGCTGGTATCGCCTCCGACGCAGCCCCCCAAAAGACTTAACGCCGCTATCAGCAATATCGAAAAAATTCTATTCATATTTAATCCTCATTTCCCACAGCATAAGTTTTATGTATTCACATACTATGTGAACAGATATAAACTTATAATAGCATACAATCATTACAAAGAAGTTAAGTGTTGTTACAGAAATATTAACTGCCCGAGCCGCCAAGAATAATGGGTAAAACAATCCTAAAAAGGCTTCCCTCATTCTCCTTGCTTTCAGCGTCAATTCGTCCGCCGTGCAGTTCAACTGAGCCGAGAGCTATGGACAATCCAAGCCCTGTTCCGCCCGTGTCCCTTGCCCGTGCTTTGTCAACCCTGTAAAACCGCTCAAAAATCTTGTCGGTTTCTCCCTCTGCCATTCCTATGCCGTTATCCGAAACAGTTATAAACACCTCCCCTCGGTCTCGATACATTTCTATGTAAACTTTACCGCCATCATTCGAATATTTTATGCTGTTATCCACAATATTGTAAATTGCTTCCCATATTCTATCAGAATCAGCACGAATAAAAATGTTGTCGGTCAAAAGAGTTTTTATTTTAATATTCTTTTGTTTTGCCAAAGGGGTGAGCGCTTTTATAACTCTTTTTACAAGGCTTTTTAAATTCACCGTTGTAAATTCAAGCATTTCACCTTCTTCGGCGGTAACATCAAGCTTTGTAAGGCTAAGCAGTTTATTTGTAATCCTCGTAAGCCTGTCAACCTCCTCATTCATATCCTCCAAAAAGTCATTAATCGTGTCCCTTTCCATATCGGATGTCTGCAAAATAGAGTCGCATATGAGTTTAATGGAACTGAGGGGTGTTTTCAGCTCATGCGAGGCGTTTGAAACAAACTCCTGCCTCCTGCTCTCCAAATCGTTTATTTTCTCCACCATGGAGTTAAACGCCGAAACCAGCTCGTCCACCTCGTTGCTGCCCTTGATGTCGATGGTTTTTCTCATATCGGCATCGCTCATATCCTTAATCCTTGAAGTTACGTTTGAGAGTGACGCCGTGAACATATTAACCATTGCAAACCCGAAAACACCTACTAACAGACTCACCGACACGGACAATAACAAAAGATTACTCGTCATATGAGAGGTATATTCCCTGATATCCTCGCCGGATGCCTGAATATAAATTGCCCCTATGGTGTTTCTGTCCTTTACGACAGGAACTGCCGCTGTGATATAGGCTTTATCATCAATTATAAATTCCCTGTCGACATTTTCCCCTTTCAGCGCATTTACAATTTGCGGCTCAAGCATGGTTTTTCCACGCAAACTACCCGATTCCGCCGTGTCGTAAAGCACCTTTGCATCCTTGTCAAGGTACATCACCCTTGCACCCTGCGCTACATCAATCATACTTATAAAGGGATTTACCTCGGCCAAATCACCGCTGAAATTGCTCTCCGCAGCAAAACTTGACAGAATACTTGCCTTCGTCAAAAGGTCAACCTTTCTTCCGTTTACCGAATAATCCCTTATCATATTTATAATATAAACGCTCACCAGTGTAAGGGTAAGCAGGATAATCAAAACATATGTCAAAACAAGTCTTACCTTGATACTGTTTAGCATAAATTTAATTTTCTTTAAAATAGTAACCTACCCCCCACTTGGTAAGGATGTACTTCGGCTCGGATGCATCCACCTCAATCTTTTCCCTAAGCCTCCGTACATGCACATCCACCGTCCTTATATCCCCCGGATAATCGTATCCCCAAACAATGTCCAGAAGATGTTCTCTCGAGTAAACCTTCCCCGCATTGCAAGCTAAAAGGTCAATTAAATCAAACTCCTTTGCAGTAAGCTCCACCCATTTGCCGTCCACCTTAATTTTGCGAAGATTGTAATCAAGCTCTACCTCCCCCACCGAAACAAAGGACTTGCCCCCATCATCTGTAGCTGATTGGGACCTTCTTAAAATAGCTTTGACCCTCGCTTTAAGTTCCAGAATATTAAAAGGTTTTGTCAAGTAGTCATCTGCACCGTATTCCAAACCTAAAATTTTGTCCATATCCTCTGTTTTTGCGGTCAGCATAATTATGGGTACCCTTGAAAACTCCCTCACTTTTTGACAGACTGTCAACCCGTCAATTTTTGGTAGCATAAGGTCCAGAATTATTAAATCTATGCTCTTATCACGGGCAAGTTTTAGTGCCTCCTCTCCATCATATGCGGTTTCAACCTGAAAACCTTCCTGTTCAAAATTAAACTTAATACCCTTAACCAATAGCTTTTCATCGTCAACGATAAGTATTTTCATTTAAATTACCCAAACCTTTCTGCCCATAGTTTTTAAAAATAATGCTCTGCCCGTGGGCAGACAGAACACTCATCAATCATAAATCTTTACAAGCTCTTCAATATCCTTAAACTTGCTGTTACCTATCCCCGAAACCTTCTTCAAATCATCCACACTGCCAAAAGAACCATTTTTTTCACGATGTGCAATTATTCTTGCCGCCAGCGCCTCTCCAATTCCGGGCAGCTTACATAACTCATCGCTGCTTGCCGTGTTTATATTCACTCTGCCGTCGTCATGATACACCCCTTCTGCGGCAACACCCGGTATTATAAGCTCCTGTCCGTCATCAATATGCCTTGCAAGGTTTATTCTGTCCAAATCCGCCTCGGGTGATGCTCCTCCCGCCGCCAAAACAGCATCATTTATCCTGCTGCCCCGCGCCAGCGTATAAAGACCCGGATTTATTACCGCCCCTTTAACATGCACACATATTTCACCCGTCATAAACTCGTTTTTCTCGGAATCCCGCAGCAGAGCATTGTCGTTCCCGCTTTGCATATATTTAGCCCCGCCGATAATTAAAACTAAAATGACCAAAACCGCAATAGCTGCCGTAAATATTGTTTTTTTATTGTGCTCATAAAAGTTTTCCCAAAACATATTAATCTCCTTTATCTTTAGTAAACAAAAAAATTTAAGACATTCGAAATACATTTTTGGTATAACAGCGCACCGCCGTTTATGAACATTATGAGGAAAATCCTGTCGATGAATATGTTCCCGCGTTGCAATATAATAAAAATTTGTACTTGCCATGGGGGGATTTTTGTTATATTATATTATATCATTGCGAAATTTTCAATCTAAATTCAAAAATATTTGGAGAGTATACCATGAAGCTGTTTTTTGCGGCCGCCTGTGCGGCTATTATGCTTATGATCCCTCTGACTTCTTTTGCCTCACCTGATGTTTCGGCGGAGGCTGCGCTTCTTATAGACGCAGAAACGGGGTTGACGCTTTTTGAGAAAAATGCCGATGACACAAGGTTCCCTGCCAGCACAACCAAGATTATGACGGCAATACTTGCGGCAGAGCTTGGGGAGATGGATGACATTTTGACGGCAAGCTTTGAGGCGGTGAACACAATTGCCCCAGACAGCAGTAAGATTTTCTTGTGGGAAGGGGAAAATATGAGTCTTGGGGACTTGTTTTATGCGCTTATAGTTGCCTCCGCAAATGATGCGGCAAATGTGATTGCGGAACATATAGGCGGAAGTACTGACGAATTTGTAGGCATGATGAACCGTCGTGCGGCGGAACTTGGGGCAAATAGCACTCATTTTGTAAATGCCCACGGTCTTCATGCCGAAAACCATTATACAACCGCAAAAGATTTAGCGATTATAGCTCGCCACGCCATGTCAATACCCGCTTTTGCAGAAGCCGTTCAGGTTAACACATACCGCATTGCACCAACGAATAAATTCACTGAGGAGAGGGTTTTGTATTCCACAAATCTGATGATAAATCCTGTTTCTTCATATTATTATAAAAATGCCACCGGCATTAAAACAGGATACACAAGCAACGCCGGCGGTTGCCTTGTAGCATCCGCTCAAAACGGCACATCAAGTCTTATTTCGGTGGTTTTGTGTGCGGGCAACAACGGCGGCAAAACAATGTCGTTTGTGGACAGTGCTAATCTTTTTGAATACGGCTTTAAAACATTAAAACCCCATACTTTGGTAGCCTCGGGTGATGTAATAAGCCAACTCCCTGTAAAAAACGCCAGGGGAAGCAAGGAAATTGTTTTGGAAGCGGCACAGACAAAAAGTATCGTCCTGCCCGAAAACACAGATGTAAGCGATATAAAAAAGGTGGAATATGTGCGGAATACCGTAAAAGCACCAATAAAAAAGGGTGAGATGATGGGTAGGATGGAATATTGGCTTGGAGATATAAAGCTTGCCGATGTTGAAATGCTCTCCGTTGCCGATTATGAAAAGGCTCCCTTCATGTTGATAATTAATCCTGTTTCGGCCGCATTAAAATCTGTTTGGTTTTATGTGGCGGCGGTAATTTTAGGTTTAATATATTTTGTCTTAAAACTAAAGAAACGCAGAAGACACCGTGCGCAAGTGATGCAATACAGAAAACGGCGAAACGGCATATAGAAAAGGATGATTTTTTTGCAACATATTTTAAGCTATACACGCCGTGCGGCGGACGATTATAATATGATTTCCGATGGCGATAAAATTGCGGTCGGTGTTTCCGGCGGTAAGGATAGTATTACTCTTGCACTTGCCTTAAACGAGCTTAAAAATTTTTATCCACAAAAGTTTGAAATAGTTCCCATAACCCTTGATATGGGGCTTGGGGACGGGGATTTTTCACAGCTTATTCGGTTTTTTGCGTCCCACAAGATGGATTTGATAGTTAAAAAAACAAATATTGCGGAAATTCTTTTTGATATAAGAAAGGAAAAAAACCCTTGCTCCCTCTGCGCCAAACTGCGCCGGGGTTTGCTTCACAATACAGCACTTGAGATGGGCTGTAAAAAGGTGGCACTGGGGCATCACAAGGACGATGTTGTGGAGACTCTTTTTCTATGCCAGTTTTTTGAGGGACGGCTGCATTGCTTTACCCCGGTAACTTATCTTGACCGAAAGGATATTCACCTTATAAGGCCGCTTATTTATATGTCTGAAAATAAGATTGCGGATTTTGTAAGGCGCATGGAAATTCCCGTTGTTAAAAACCCCTGCCCCGCAAACGGGCACACCAAAAGGCAATATATAAAAGAACTGCTCGAAAATCTCTCAAAAGAAAATCCGGGACTTAGAGAACGGCTTTTTACTGCGGTAAAAGGCGGAATTAGGGGCTGGGTTTTCGATTGATGCAAGCGAATACTTACACCTTGTCCGCCCGCAGGCAAGGTGATGTTCATTATTATTTGTGGGCGGAACTTATGCGCCGTCGAAATTTTCGTCTGACGACGAAACGACGATGCGCCAAATAATCTCTTATCACTTTCCCCCGCGATAAGAGTATTATTGTTAATATTTTGTGCCGATGCGGGGCGGCGGAATGGAGATGTAACGTGATTTCATCACGTTAGCCTCCGGCGGAACTTATGCGCCGTCGAAATTTTCGTCTGACGACGAAACGACGATGCGCCAAATAATCTCTTATCACTTTCCCCCGCGATAAGAGTATTATTGTTAATATTTTGTGCCGATGCGGGGCGGCGGAATGGAGATGTAACGTGATTTCATCACGTTAGCCTCCGGCGGAACTTATGCGCCGTCGAAATTTTCGTCTGCAGACGAAACGACGATGCGCAAAATAATCTCTTATCATTCCTTCCCCCGCGATAAGGGTATTATTGTTAATATTTTATGCCGATGCGGGGCGGCGGAATGGAGATTATTATGAAGGTTACAAAAGCGGTTATACCGGCGGCGGGTCTTGGGACGAGGTTTCTTCCGGCAACTAAGGCGGTTCCGAAGGAAATGCTGCCGATTGTTGACACCCCCACGCTTCAGTATATTATCGAGGAGGCGGCGGCATCGGGAATTGAGGACATACTTATAATAACCGGACGGGGCAAGCGCGCCATTGAGGACCATTTTGATAAATCGTACGAACTTGAAAACGAGCTTTTAAGAGCGGGTAAGACTGATTATATAGAAAATCTTGAATACATTTCCTCCCTTGCGAACATTCATTATGTGCGGCAAAAGCAGGCGCTTGGTTTGGGCAATGCCATTTATTACGCAAAATCCTTTGCGGGAAATTCTCCTTTTGCGGTTTTGCTGGGGGACGATATTGTAAAGTCTGAAAAGCCGTGTCTTTTACAGATGAAAGAAGTGTATGAAAAATACGGACAAAGTGTTTTGGGCGTGCAGACCGTGCCGAATGAGGATGTTTCTAAGTACGGCATTGTCCGTGCAGAGCAAGTGGAAAACAGAGTTCACCGTGTTTTAGGGCTTGTTGAAAAGCCTTTGCCGGAGAATGCGCCAAGCAATATGGCGGTTTTGGGCAGATATATAATAACACCCGAAATTTTTTCTTACCTTGAAAATACAAAGCCGGGTGCCGGCGGTGAAATACAGCTTACAGATGCGCTTTTTGACCTTTCGAAGGACAGCCCGATGTATGCATATGACTTTGTCGGCAAAAGATATGATGCGGGAAATAAACTGGGCTTTTTACAGGCAACGGTTGAGTTTGCCTTGGACCGTGAGGATATAGGAAAACCTTTTTATGAATATTTGAAAACAATTGTCGGAGAAGGTCGATGAGTGAGGTCACAGTTTTAGCATATGCAAAAATTAACATCTCTTTAGATGTTTTAAACAGACGTGAGGATGGCTACCATAATTTAAAATCCGTAATGCAAAGTATAACTCTTGCTGACGAAATAACAATAAAAACAGGTGAGGAGGGAATACGGGTTTATGCTGATTTGCCCTATGTTCCCTCTGACTGCCGCAATATAGGCTATAAGGCGGCGGAGCTTTTTTACAGGGATGCAGGTATTTCACCAGAGGTTTTAATTAAAATTAAAAAAAACATTCCGGTGGGTGCGGGGCTTGGGGGCGGCAGTGCGGATGCCGCGGCAATTTTAAAAGCGCTTAATAAACTTTATAAAAATCCGCTTAGTAAAGCCCGTCTTTTGGAGCTTGGGCTTAAATGCGGCGCAGATGTTCCCTTTTGCCTTGAAGGAGGGACATGCTTGGCAGAGGGCTTGGGTGAGGTTTTAACTCCTCTGCCGCCTCTGCCCTCTTGTGCGTTTATTTTGGTAAAACCTCCGTTTTCCATCAACACAAAACAAATATTCTCAAGTTTGGACGTTTCAAAAATCACATGCCGACCGGATACCAACGGGATTTTAGAAGCTATAAAGAAGAATAATCTTTCGGAAATATCAGTCCGTATGTTCAATGTTTTGGAGGATTTTACGGGATGCCACCGTAAAGATTTGTCAGCTTTAAAAGGAAGAATTCTTGAAAGCGGCGCAAAGGGTGCCGTCATGAGCGGCAGTGGCTCATGCGTGTTCGGCATTTTTAAATCAATGAACCACGCAAAAGAAGCCGCCGCATATTTTGGCAGTGGAGAAGAAAGTGTTTTTTCGGTAAAACCTCACATTGCAAAAAACAAGGCGGAATGAATAATAAGTGCAATACCTATTAAAAAAACCAGTATAGGGGCAGCAATATTGCCCCATTTTTTAATTTGTCCTTTTATAATCCTGTAAAGGTAATCAAATTTATCCTGTGCTTTTACATATATAAAATATAAAATCATAAGCGGCAGCATATATATCAAATTATATAAAACCAGTATGGGCGTAAGCTGAAAAGCCGTAAGTCTGTAATTTAAAAGAATTGCCAAAAAAGCGAAGTACGGAAGTGCTGATGTAAGCTCCGCAATTGTGGAGCCAATCCCTAAAATCACCAGCGATACAGGCGACACGGATTTTATTTTTTGGGTGACCGCCTCCTCGTCATCTTCCTCTATATCCCGTGTTTTATTTTTTCTAATCATATAAAAAGCCCAAACTAAAAAAACCACTCCCAACACCATTTCAAACGAAAACAGCAAACGGCTGTGTCTTCCCGTGAAATAACTCCACGCCCCTCCTAAAAGGGTTACAACGCCGTAATACGCCAAAAACCCGGTTATTAAATTTACAACACCCGTTGGTATTATGAAATACCATATATGCTTTGGCTTTTTTACCAACCCCTGCAATACAAACTGCTGTGTAATGGCAATAGGGTTTAAGCAGTCCGCCGCACTTGTAATTATTGTCGAAATTAAAAGTCCCCACATATTTTAAGTTCCATCGCCTTTCTGCCCACAAAATGAAAACAAGAAATTCACCTGACCTTACCGTGGGCGGATAAGGCGAAATTTCGGCGGCGCAGTAAATTCCGCCGGAGGATATAGTTTGAATTTATTCAAACTATATCCCCTTGCAAAAAAATAAGCCCGGAGTAAATTCTTACTCCTAGGCTTTTATCCCACCGTGTACACCATTTAAAAATGGTGCGTTTTCTCTCGGACCAGACTAATATTTCTATTACGGAACCCTAGAAAACTACTTTCACAAATAATTATAGCAGAACCCTCAGCCACTGTCAACCCTTTGCCAGCACTATTTGGCTTATCTTAGCATTTTTAAAAATTCTTCTTCGTCAATTACCGAAACTCCAAGACTAATTGCCTTTTCAAGCTTGCTGCCGGCTGATGCGCCCGCAAGCACAAAATCAGTTTTTCGGGAAACCGAGCCTGATACCTTCCCGCCCTGCACCTCAATTAGTTTTGCCGCTTCATCCCTGGTCATTGTTGGAAGGATTCCTGTCAAAACAAAGGTTTTACCGGCAAAAATATCACCGCCGCTCTCCTCTTCATGGCTCATGTTAACGCCTGCATCCCTAAGTCTTTTGATAAGCGCCTCGGTTTCGGGTGCATCAAAATACTTTCGCACACTTGCCGCCATTTTCTCGCCTATTTCATCAACCGCACTAATTTCTTCCGCAGATGCACTCATAAGACTATCAAGGTTTTTAAAATGCTTTGCCAAAATTTCTCCCGCACGTCTGCCAATAAAGCGTATCCCAAGCCCGAATAAAAGCCCCGCAAGCCCCCGCTGCTTTGACCCCTCAATCGCCGCAATAAGGTTTTGGGCACTTTTCTCGCCCATGTTTTCCATTCCCTCAATCTGTTGTGCCGAAATGCAGTATAAATCAGCAACATCTTTTACAATGCCCGATGCCATAAGCTTGTCAACAACCGCCGGTCCCAAGCCGTCAATATCCATCGCATCTCTTGACGCAAAATGAATTATTCCCCGCTGTACCTGTGCGGGGCATCTGTCCCCTGTACAGCGAAACGCCGCCTCCCCTTCCTGTCTTATCAGCGGTTCACCGCAGGCAGGACATTCCCCCGGCATTTCAAATATCCGCTCCATGCCCGTTCTATTGTCCTTTATTACCCTTATAACCTCGGGTATTATGTCGCCCGCCTTTCTCACAAGCACCCTGTCACCTATTCTGATATCTTTTTCACGAATATAATCAATATTATGAAGTGTTGCACGGCTGACTGTCGAGCCTGCCACCTCAACGCTTTCAAGCACCGCATTAGGGGTTACAGCACCCGTTCGTCCGACTTGAAGGATAATGTCCAAAAGAGTTGTTTCACATTCCTCGGCAGGAAATTTATATGCAGCCGCCCATCTAGGGTGTCTTGAAGTGCTGCCAAGTTCATTCCTCTTGGCAATTGAGTTTACCTTTATCACAGCGCCGTCTATGTCATAAGCAAGGTCAAACCTCTTAGCACCGATGCTTTGCACTTCATTAAATGCATCCCTCATATTTGTAAAAACCTTAAATCCGGGCACAACCTTAAACCCCAACTCACCAAGCTTTGTAAGCGCTTCGTAATGGGTTTTGTATTCAAACCCCTCCGCTTGCTGAACATTAAAAACATATATATCAAGACGCCTTGATGCCGTTATTGCCGAGTCAAGCTGGCGAAGCGACCCTGCCGCCGCATTTCTGGGGTTGGCAAATAGTGGCTCTCCCGCCTTCTCCCGCTCCTCATTCAGCTTTTCAAAGCTTGTACGGGGCATAAAAACCTCGCCCCTTACCACAAGATACGGTATATGCTCATTAAGCCTTAACGGAATTGAAGGGATTGTTCTTAGGTTTTCCGTCACATTCTCTCCCCTCATCCCGTCGCCCCTTGTGGCGCCCCTTTCAAACAGACCGTTTCGATATTCAAGTGCCACGGAAAGACCGTCTATTTTCGGCTCGACCACATATTCAACATCACCCAAAACTGCCGTTTTGCGCTCAAAATCATACAATTCTTCCTCGCCAAAAACATCATTTAAACTTTCCATCGGCACAGCATGAACAACCCTCTCAAATTCCGAAAGAGGGGTCGAACCGACCCTTTGCGTTGGCGAATCGGGCGTTACAAGCTCCGGGTTTTCCGCCTCCATCTGTTTTAGGGTTCGCATTAGCATATCATATTCATAATCGCTTATTTCAGGCGAGTCCATGACATGGTAGCGATAATTATGATAATTTATAGTTTTTCTCAAGTCTTCAATATTCAAAAACAATACCTCCAAATTGCAGTCAAGCGAATAATATAATAGTTCCCCAAATGCAGACAATTAAAACAAGCTACCAAAATTACGGACTGCAAACCTTGCACGGAACATATCCCTGCCTTGCCGCATGCTCCCTTGAGCTAAACCACACCTCATTTTCGGGCGCTATTTTCTTCGCCCATTGGCAGCTTGGATGATGAAATTTGTCAGACTTGGCACTGCCGACATATGTCCCCGTCGCGCTTTCCGCTTTCCTCTCACCCGCCCCCGCTGATGTGCCGGACGTACTTCCTGTTGATTTTTTATCACCTTCTCCTGCCGATGTAACCTCCGCCGCTTCAGAAGTATTTTTATCGGCAGAAGTTGTAGGCTCGAGTGTTAGTTCCGGCTCGGAGTTGGGTTCCTCGGTAACCTCGGGCGTGTTCACAGTTGGAGTAGGCGCAGGCTGTGGCGTATGGGTAACTTCGGGAACCCCGGTTTCATT
>CAZNYY010000033.1:0-12403 GCA_964577335.1 uncultured Oscillospiraceae bacterium
CGAAAGCCAAACATCACAAACCTTGGGGCTTGAGATTATAAGCTTCATGCGTGCATGGCTTGACAAGTTAAGCGGTGAAACAGGATTAAACTTCACCCTGCTTGCCACACCCGCCGAAGGTCTTTCAGGCAGGTTTGTAAAGCTTGACCGAGAGAGGTTTGGAGTAATAGAGGGTGTTACCGACAGAAATTATTATACAAACAGCTTCCATGTTCCGGTATACTTCCCGCTTGGGGCATTTGATAAGATAAACCTTGAAGCGCCGTACCATGAACTCACAAATGCGGGACATATAACGTATGTGGAACTGGACGGCGACCCCTCGGACAATCTTGATGCCTTTGAAAAGGTTGTAAGGGCAATGCATAAGTCGGGAATAGGATACGGCTCGATAAACCACCCCATAGACCGTGACCCGGTTTGCGGATACAGCGGTATAATAGGTGACGAGTGCCCCTCCTGCGGACGTACCGAGGAGGACGGAATACATTTTGAACGCATACGCAGGATAACGGGCTATCTTGTAGGTTCCCTGGAAAGGTTCAATAACGCAAAACTCTCCGAGGTGCATGACAGGGTAAAGCACAATATGTAATAAATATATTTTAGGTGCGTCAGGTGCCAAGCTGCACTAAGGCGCACCCTTTTAATATTACGGAGGATTGTAACGTGAAAAATCACGTTAGCCTCCATCGGAATGGAGCTTGTTATGATAAGAATAGCCAGTACGGTAAATGATTCCATAGTAGACGGTCCGGGGCTTAGGTTTACGGTTTTCACGCAGGGATGTCCTCATCGGTGCGTGGGGTGCCATAATCCGGACACTCATGACCCTTTGGAGGGGCATCTTGTAAGCTGTGAGGAGATTATGGAGAAAATAAATAAAAACCCGCTGCTCGATGGTGTTACACTATCCGGTGGAGAACCTATGGACCAGGCTGAAAATTTGGCTCCACTGGCTTTGGAGTGTAAAAAGGCGGGGCTTAACGTATGGGTCTACACAGGGTATTTGTTTGAGGATTTGGTTGACAATCCTGCTTGCATGAGTTTACTTAAAAATACGGATGTTTTGGTTGACGGACCCTTTATTTTAGCAAGACGTTCGTTGGAACTTTTCTTTTGCGGTTCGGACAATCAGCGGGTAATTGACGTTGCAAAAAGCCTGGAAACGGGAAATACGGTTTTGTGGCATTCCACCCCACGAACCTTGACAATTTAAAATTATGGCTATATAATGGCAATAATATTATGTTCTGGGAGGTATCATCATGTTTATAGGCTCGTTCTTTGACAAGAGATCACCTGTTGTATGCAGTTACAAATACAAAAAAAGGGGTAGTAAATTGCCCTTCTTGCCCAATTTGTCCGATACAGATTATGCAGACCCTAAAAGCGAAAAATTACTTGACGGAAGGGCTGTTGCATGGAGCGGGCTGACGCTGCTTGACGGCGGAGTTGATATTTGTTTTGATTTTTCAGCTGCCTGCTTTGTAGACCATGTAAGACTAAAACAGGGTAACGGCTCGGCGATAAAAAGCGTCGAGATTTTTTGTCGTGAAGATGGAGTTTTAAAGCCCGTGGGACGGTTTGATGCGAAAACGGGCACGGCTATAAAAGATGAGGAAATAACCGTGCAAATCGGTTGGAATTGCAATAATCTCTTACTTCGCCTTAATTCGGATTTTTTACATATTATAATAGAAAACCTTGATATTCGAGGGGCATTATGCGAAAATGCTCGGGTTTTCCCCCTGCCAAACAAAATATCTTGCGAAAACAAGACGGCGCTTGATATAAACGAAATTGCGGGAATATGTGCGGATGGCGACGATGCAATGTTTGCCGCGGTTCTTTTGTCCAAAAAAATTTCCGAAAGATATGGTGTAAATCTTGAAATAAATCCCCCGTCAGGCAGAATTATAGAAATTATAAAGGGCACGGGTGTGCCGGAGGGCTATAAGATAAATGCCGGTACGGATACTTGCAAGGTTGAGGGCTTTGACAGGCGGGGACTTATATACGGGGTTGAAACGCTTTTACAGCTTATAAATGACAAAAAAATACCGACCTGCAGTGTTGAGGATTCACCCGCTATGGAGTTTAGGGGGGTTCATCTTGGGTTGCCCGAGCGCTCTCAAATAGATTTTTTCAAAAGACTTATCAAATATCTCTTTGTGCCCATGTGTTACAACACTATATTTATTGAACTTGCCGCGGCAATGAGGTATGATAAATATCCGCAGATAAACGAAAAATGGGTGGAGGCCTCCGAGGATTATAAAGAGGGGCGAGGACCTAAACCCCCTCATTTTGAGATGCTGTGCAACGGTTCATTCCTGGAAAAGGATGAGGTTACAGAGATAGTTTCATATGCGAAGGATTTTGGGTTTGAGGTTATACCCGAAATCCAGTCACTCGGGCATGTGCAATATATTACAATGGCATTCCCCGAACTTGCGGAAATCGAAGTGTCCGACCTCGACAAAAAAAATATAGACTTCTATTCGGAGGACGAACGCCCCGACGTAAAATTTTACCACTCCTGCTGTCCGTCAAACGAAAAATATTATGAGGTTTTGTTTAATATAGTAGACGAGGTTTTGGAGGTTGTGCAGCCTGAGCGTTTTGTGCATATGGGGCATGACGAGGTGTACCAAATAGGTGTTTGTGAGCTTTGCGAAAAGCGGGGCGCCGCCGAAATGTTTGCAGAGGAGGTAACAAGGCTTCATGATTATCTTGCAAAAAAAGGGCTTAGAATGATGATGTGGGCGGATATGCTGCATGATGTAACGGGCTACAAAACGCCCCCCGCTATAAAGAAAATTCCCAAAGACATTGTGATGCTTGACTTTATATGGTACTTCCATCTTGACAAAGATATTGAAAAACATCTTTTGGCGAACGGCTTTGAGGTTATGGTGGGAAATTTGTACTCCAGCCATTTCCCAAGATATGAAGAGCGCATATCCAAAAAAGGAATGATAGGCGGCGAGGTTTCCACTTGGGTGGGAATAGATGAGTACACTCTTGGCATGGAAGGCAAGATGTATGATTTTGTTTTTACCGCAAATATGCTGTGGTCATCGGATTATGATTCAAGAATGCGGCTGAGTTATGACAGCTTTGCAGAAAGTTTTATCCGTAATGTCCGTCCATATATAGGCGGACATAAAATAGAAAAGCGTGAAAAAAGGATTCTTTTTAAACCTGACAATAAATTCGGCATCCCCTGTGATGTTTTTGGCGCATTGCCCGAAGGGATTGATGGCGGACTGACTATTTCCTCCGGCGGTTTGGGAAAAGAAATTCCGGTGGGCGGGAAATATAATCGCCTTGCCTTTTGCCATGCGGCGGACAAAACGACGCAAAGAGGTGCGTGGGAGGATTTGATTGAAATTGGCTCATACAAGGTTTTGTATGAGGACGGTACAAGCGAGGTTATCCCCGCCTTATACGGCGGAAATACGGGGCTTTTAAAAAGCCGTTATGCAACTCCGCTACACTCTCCTATTTTCAGGCACGAGGGATACTGCTCAACATATTTTTCCGACCCGATTTATGGGAAAACAACCTACGGGGAGGACTATACTATTTATAGGTACACATGGTCAAATCCTTCACCGGATAAAAAGATTGAGCGTATCACAATGCACCACAGTAATAATACCGATGCTAATATACTGCTGTTTTTAATTGAAGGTGAATTATAGAATAACCAAAAGGGTCTGTATCTGAACCGACCCCCAAAAGTTAGACCAAAAATCTAATGATTGGGAGGTCGGTTCAATACAGACCCTTTTTTATTTTCTACCATTTTCCTCTCGAGGCGTGTATAGCAATTTCGGCTTTTGACCTTTGCTTTATATTCCACGCTTCGTCTTTAGCTTTTTTGAAGTCTGAAACACAGGTAGGGTCAAGATTAATCTCTATCCCCTCCTCAGCCAGCTTTGCAATTTTCATTGCAAGAGAGACAATCTGCATATGGATGTCGTTGGTTCTGTCGGACATATAAATTTTTTCCGAGTCCTCTGCGGACAGTTTCACAAATTTATCCGCCGGTGCCCCACATTTCGGACATGCGTGATCTCCCCGCTCGCCAATAAAACCGCAAACACTGCATTTGTAGTACTGCATAATAAATCTCCTTTCAAACTTTTATCTTTCGTATCATATCTTATCACAGATATTAAAAAAATTAAAGCCCTTTTTGTCATTTTATGAAACTATTTAAGCCATTTATTCATAAGTTCCATAAAAGTTGAAGATAAATTCTTTTTTGGAACATCATCGGCGGCAACAAGACTCACTGCTCCCAAGAACTCACCTTCAAGATAAAAGCTCACCTTTCCAACAATATCTCCCTTTGAAACGGGTGCAGTTATTTTCTCCATCACCTCGGCACTGCTTTCAACATTTCTCAGTTTGCTTTTTGGCACCAGTGCGGAAAGCATCTCGCCGCATCTCACCGCAACATTGTTCTTTGCCCCTTTTTCCACCCTGATTTCTCCTACATTTTCAAGCTCATCCTCTGTTCGGACAACCGCATAATTTGCAAAGCCGTAATCAAGCATCGCACGGGCACCGTTAAAGCGATCCTTTGATGTGGGAGATGCCATAACAACTGATATAAGCTGCATATCATCACGTTTTGCCGTTGCCGACAAACAAAACAACGCCTTGCCTGTAGAGCCTGTTTTAAGACCGTTGGCACCGTCGTAAAAACGGATTAACTTGTTGGTGTTGGCAAGCTCAAATTCGCCTCCTCTTAAACTGTCCATCCATATTGTTGTGTACTCAGTTATTTTTTCATGCTTTAAAAGTTCCCGGCTCATTATCGCAATATCCCGTGCCGATGTAAGGTGACCATCGGCATCAAGCCCGTTTGTATTCACAAAGTTTGTGTTTGTCATGGACAGCTCTGCCGCCCTCTCATTCATCATTCTGACAAACTCGCTTTCACTTCCTGCAAGATGCTCCGCCAGTGCTACCGAAGCATCATTTCCACTGGACACGGCAACTCCCTTTAAAAGGTCGTGTACGCTCATTCTCTCACCCGTGTCCAAAAAAATTGTCGAGCCGCCCATGCTTTTGGCACGCTCACTTGCCGTTACTTCCTCGTCCATTGTCAGGCGCCCGTCATCTATTGCCTCCATCACAAGAAGCATTGTCATGATTTTTGTAACCGATGCAGGCGGCAATTTTTCATCTGCATTATGCTCCAATATAATTTTGCCGCTTGATGCCTCCATAAGAAGGTATGACCTTGCATTTATGGAAAGTTCGGGCGAAGCTTTTACAGGTGCGACGAACAAAGAAATACATAAGACCGTCAAAAAGATTTTTTTCATTGACTTTCCTCCTTTAGTCTTATGATTTACCGTTTTTTTGTTTCTATTCCGCAAAGTGAAAAAGTGTTCCAATTTTTATAAAATCATTCTTTTGCCGCATTTCCCCACTCTTTTTCATACCAATTAAAGTAATTTTTTAAAAACAGCGGCTGCACCACACAATACAGTGCATAAGCAAAGAGATTTGCAAACACCACTACTATCCATCCGCTGTATATTCTCATTCCTATATGAACAATAACAAGCTTTGCTATAAACCCCAGAGTGTAGCATAAAGCCTGAACTTTAAGTCTTCCCATACCGTTGGCAAAGGTTGACAAAACACTTTGATAAACAAAAGTGCTTCCCATCACAGCGAAAGCTGTCGCATAGCCATAATTTATAGTTATTGCCGCATCCCCCAGCCATATGTTTACTATTGCCTGTAAAAAAGGTATCATAGAAAGCTCAATTACAACCGCTGCGAGGCTCATCCACCCAAATAATTTATAAGTTTTTTTAATCCATTTTATATCTTTTTGGGCTTGTGCCTTAGTTACTGCCGACCAGAGCGGAGCAAGCGCCAAAGTAAAAATCAATCCTAAGGCTGTGAAAAGCTTGCTATATATCTCGTAATCAACCACATATACAGGGTCACTGTACCTTGCAATCAAAAACTCGTTACTGCTTGCTATAAGCATAAAAAGAATTTGAACATAGAAAAAAGCACCACTAAGCCCCAAAATATCAAATGCTGCTTTCTTGCAAAATGACTTAATACTTGGTGTGCACCCCTTGAGGTATTTCCCGAAAATCACAAAAGAGGCAACCAAAAGCGGAAGATTAGCCGCAACAACATGTGCCACCGCAAGCATCTTCAGATTTATTTCAATATCGTACGAGGGCGCCAACAACACAAATAACAGCTCTGCGATGCTGGATACTATTGTAATCAGGTTTGAAACAGCTGATTTCTGCAAAGCATACAAAACCGACAAAACAAGCCGTAAAACAGACATTATAATTATTCCAAAAAACAAGGTGTTTACAGCAAAAAGTATGGTTGTGCTTGAAACCAGCTCCTCAGAAACATTAAAAAGGCTATTCCAATTTATATAGGGAAATACTATATATGCGGCGAATAGTATAAGCACCGAAACTGCGCCTATTATAATATATGCTGAGGATATGTATTCTTTGATTTTATTTTTGTCGTTTTCAACAATCGGTTTTACTAAATTGTTGCGCAAACCATGCCCAAGTCCGAAGTCAAAGGTAAGTACCCATGACAAAAGGGATAAAACCGTAAACCAAACCCCCAGTACAATTTGATTATCAAAATACCTGATATATGCGGGCATTTTAAAAAGAGATATAACAAGAGCGCTTCCCTTTATGATAAGGGATGCGGTTATGTTTTTAATAATAATCTTATCATTTTCATTGTTCGCAAATGAAGAAATTTTTCTTATCAAACCTCGCATTTACCATCCTTCTTCCCCTTCTACTGCCAAAAAAACCTATACGGTACGATGCCATACATATTTCGTGCTAACATTAAATAGTATAGAACAAGCGATAGCATGACAAGTATATAGCTGCCAACCACCACTACCCTTTTATTTTTTTGTGCTTGAATAATCTCGGGGATGAATAATATTAAAAACCTAAAATAATAGGTTGCAATCCTCATCGCATTTGTAGCGGCACTTGCAAATAACATTAAAATTACCCCTGTAAGCAGCATCATATATAACCCGTTGCTATCAGGCGATGCCTTCACGGTTTCTTTGTAGAAAAAACTGCCGAATACCAAAATTAAAGCACCAAGTGCCATCCATGTATAGGAACTTGAGTACACAACATCGTATCCCTCATAAAAGTTTTCCACTATAAACAAGATTATCTCCGCCCGAAACAAAAACAAAAGACCACTTAATACGGTTACCGGAAGAAACAGCCTTTTTCTATATTGCACATGATAGATAAAATATGCGGGAAGAAAAACAAGTGCCGTCTTATGAAAAGTCGTCGCAAATAAAACCAAAAGCAAAAATTTTATAAACTTTCTTTCTTTAATATATCTTAGCGAAATAAAGGTTATGGCGTAGGCAATCCCCTGCCTTAGCCCCGAAAATATAAACGAATAGAAATTAAATGTAATATATAGGATTAAGCTTAAAAATGGCATTTTAGAATGCTCATACACAAACGCTCCAACAGGTAACATACAAATTGCCGATATAATAATTAGAAATATTCTTCTGTCCTGCGAAAATAACCATATCAATCTGTTTAAGATTGTATATCCCCATTCTTGGTTATATGCCAATGCATTTTTAAAATCAAGCACATTAACATCTATAAAACGATTGGTCACATATCCTATTACATCAACACCAACCGAAAAATCCCTAAGTGCCAATAGCAAAAACATTTGCAGTACCGCAAAGGAAAACATTACCTTTCGCAAAGTACATTCTTTTCTTAAATGCCTTTTCCACGAATTGTATATGAGTGAATATATTCCAATCACAAAAATATTAGCGAAATAAATACCCATCCGTCTTCCTTCCTTTAAAGAGGGTTAATATCCTTTATAATATAGATTTATCATGTTTTGGTATTCTTCCGCCTGAATATCAACCGAATAACCTGCACTTTTTATCTGGTCGGAAAAATCCGTACGGGAATATTTAGGTTTGGCAAGTATTTCATCAACCCACATTTGCGGTTTCTCAAGCGGGATATACTTTATAATATTTGTCACTGCGGTTTCCTTTGGCACACCGCATGAGGCAATGGTTCTCAGTCCCGATGCCTGCGCCTCAATTGCCACAATTCCAAGCCCCTCCTTCTTTGAGGGGAACACAAAAACATCCGCCGCACTCATAAGCTGAGGTATATCTCTTCTCTTTCCTAAAAACAAAATACTGTTATCCATTTTTCTGTCTGCTATTTCTCTTTTTATTTTTTCATCATTTGTCCCCGTGCCTACAAGAAGAAGGCAAGTGTTCGGTGCCCTTTGCAAGATTTTTTCCATAAGGGGTATTAAAAATTCCTGGTTTTTGCCATATGAAACCCGTGCAACATATAAAAGCACCTTTTTATGTGTTAAATTCATGTTTTGTCTGTATTCTTCACGGTCATCGGAAGAAAATGCAAACTTTTTTATATCTATTGCATTTCTCATTATGTAACCGCCTTTTGTGACTGACCAACCCTCCCCATGCAGCCAACGCCCGGCGGCCTCACCACATGCCCAAAAATGTGTGGCAAGATTTTGGTTTATGGGTCTATAAATACCCAGTTTAACTTTTTCGATAAAATTCATATTGTAATTAAATTCATGAGAATGAATTATCCTTATTTTGACTCCGTATTTCTTTGCAAGAAACAGAGGGAAACATGATTTGAAATTTTGATGTGAATGTACAACATGGTAATTTCCGTTTTTGATTACAGATGCGGTTTCTTTCATATTTTTCAAAAATGATTTCTTTTTCGGTGTGGTATGAAATATCTTTGAGCCCATCCCCTCAAGCGCCGCCTCAAGCATTCCCTTCTCAAAACCGCAAACCGCAAAATCAAATTTAATTTTGCTGCGGTCAATCCTCATATAATAATTGTACAACATCATCCCAACCCCGCCCCCGTCCAATGAGGAAAGTATATGCAGTATTTTAATCATAATCTCTTGCCTTCTTCAAGTTTTTAATTTGGGTTATTACATCTTTAAATAATCCATCTATTTTTTCATTCATGATATCAAGAAGAAACTCCTCCGATTTTTTTAAACTGTAATCTGACATCTCCATCATAAGCGCCTCGTCATCGGCAAGTTTTTGGATAAGGCGTGCCATCTCACCAAAGTCCTCCGGATTGTGCAAAAATTCATTTTTCACCAAATCAGGCAATCCCCCTGCGTTTGAAGATATCACCGGGCACCCTCGGCTCATGGCCTCAATGGTTGCTTTTGGCAACCCTTCCGTGCGGCTGGGCTGAATATATATATCAATATCGTCAAGCCACATAAAAACCCGGTCGGGGTCTGACAAAACCCCCGAAAAACAAACCCGGTTTTGAAAGCCGAGGGACTGTATCTGCTCATTTAAGGCTGTACGGTCACCCCCGCCTAAAATTCTAAGAGTAAACTTTTCATCAAGGGAGGATAATGCTTTTACCGCCGTGTCCATCCCCTTTATTTTATTGTGAACATGACCTATCACGCCTATAATAATCTCATCTTTGCTTCTTTTTATACGTTCTTGGCGCATTCTCAAAAGTTGTTCATCCGCCTTTTTTACTATTATTGCGCTCCAAATCAGCGCATTGCCCATGGTCCTATATTTTTTTTTCAAATATTCGCAGCAGTATATAACATAGTCAGATTTTAATATGCTTTGTTTCATGCTAAGCATTGCGGGTCTTGCTAGCATCCTCATATATCGGCTTCCATTGTTTTTCATAGATTCATAAATACAGCCTCCAACATATGTAATGGCAGGCACACCGCATTTTAAAGCAGCCTTTTGCGCCAGCATCCCGTTCATGCCTCGGCAGTAAACCACATCGCTTTTTTGAACTATATTTTTAATATTATGGTATATTTTAAAAAAATCAAAAACAAATTTTATCGGTCTTGTTATAGCCCTGACCGTATGAACCTCAACACCGGGAAGGTCTATTTTTACAAACTCGGGAAGGCGCTTCCCGCTTCTGCCAACCACAGTTATTTTGTCAAAATGCCTTAAAAAAGTTTTCAGCATATTATAATCTATGATATTGCAATAATATACCCCGTCCTCCCGGGCAAATTCCGCATCATGAACTGCTGCCAGCCTCACAAAACCACTCCTTTTATATGCTTAGCAAAAGTCAAGCGCAAATTTTACAAAGCATTTTACAATAGTTTCCAAACACCCTTCGTCCGGCGAAAACCTTGGGCTGTGCAACACCTCCGTATCCCCGCACCCAAGTCTTACAAGGCTTGACGGGACCTTTTCGCCAAAATATGCAAAATCCTCCCCTACCATGCTTGCCCTCTCAGACCATAGGACATTCTCCCCGCCCAGTATCTCCCCTGCACTTTTTGCAAATGCATTTGTAACCTCGGGGTCGTTCACCATGGGCGGGTACATGAATTTATATTGAAACTCTAACTTGCCGCCATGGGGAAAAACAATGCCCCCCGCAATATCCTCCATCAATTTCGGAAGCCTTGCTCGAAGCTCACGGTCAATTACCCTGACCGTGCCAAAAAGCTCCGCCCGCTCGGGCACAACATTAAAACTCTGCCCCCCGTGAATACCCGTCACGCAAACCACCAATGGCTCAAAGGGGTCGGTTGTATTTACAATGCTCTCGAATGCACACGCCACACGGCATGCGAGTGCCACGGGGTTTATGTTTTGGTGAGGATATGCGCCGTGCCCTCCCACCCCTGTGATTTCCACCCTAAACTCGTCGGGGGTGGCTGTCGCACCCCCGCACTTTAACTCCACACTCCCGCATGGAACGCCAGGCCACACATGCGCCGCAAGCATGGCATCAACCTTCGGGTTTTCCAAAACCCCTTCCTCTATCATAGGCAGTGCGCCGCCGGTGTCCTCCTCTGCAGGCTGAAATATAAGCTTTACATTTGCACGAAGCTTGTCCCGCATCTCGTTTAAAATCTTGCCCGCGCCAAGCAGTGCCGCCATATGCATATCATGCCCGCAGGCGTGCATCATGTTTTTGTGCCGGGACGAAAACGAAAGCCCCGTTTCCTCACAAACCGAGAGTGCATCCATATCCGCCCTAATTCCAAGTGTTTTTTCCCCGCTGCCGCCATAAATCACAGCACAAATGCCCGTTTTTGCAGCCTCACTATACGCAATTCCCATTGCTTTCAGTTGGTTTTTTATGTATTCCGATGTTTTTATTTCCTCAAATGCAATTTCAGGGATTTGATGCAAATCACGCCTTACCCTGATAAAATAGTCAGAGTATTCTCTGCATTTTTGTATTATATCATTCACCCTTTGTCACCACCGCCATTCAAAATTATTTAATGATGCGGACAGACAAAACCCCATCAATGTCGCAGAATTTTTCGCTTATGGCTTCGGGCAGCTCGTCCTTTACGTCTATAATGGTGTAGGCATATTCCTTTTTGCTTTTGTTGACCATGTTGTCAATGTTTACCCCTTCGTTTGCAAGCAGGGTTGAAAACTGACTAAGCATATGAGGTATGTTTTTGTGGGCTATTGTAATCCGTACTTCCGATTCCCTCGGCATTTCACAACTTGGGTAATTTACCGAATTTGCAATATTCCCATTTTCAAGGTAATCAATTATTTCCTTTGCCGCCATTTTGGCACAATTGTCCTCAGATTCAGGCGTGGAAGCACCGAGATGCGGAATGGGAATTGTATTTTTCATTTTGAGAATTTCGTCATTCGGAAAATCCGTCACATAGCATGAAACCTTATCGCCCTCCAGTGCCTTTGAAATTGAAGGGTTGTCCACAAGTTCCCCCCGTGAAAAGTTTAGCACTCTTGCACCCGGCTTCATGTGTTGGATTGTAGTATCGTTTATCATTCCCCTTGTTTCGTCAGTCAGGGGAGCGTGGATGGTAATATAGTCCGCATTCTCCAAAGCCGCTTTTAAATCCTTCGTTACGCTGACATGGCGTGAAAGCCCAAGGGCTGATTTTACAGAAATATAAGGGTCGTACCCTATTACTTCCATTCCAAGGTGATATGCGGTATTCGCTACCATAACGCCAATTGCCCCAAGTCCTATTACCGCAAGGGTTTTTCCCTCAATCTCAGGTCCCGCAAAGGTAGACTTTCCCTTTTCTACCTGCTTTGAGATATCGTCCGTGCCTTCAAGTCCCTTTGCCCACAAAATCCCGTCATAAATTTTTCTTGACGAGATAAAAAGCCCCGCAATCGCCAACTCCTTAACCGCGTTGGCATTAGCACCGGGGGTGTTGAACACCACTATCCCCTTCTCAGCGCATTTGTCAACAGGGATATTGTTTACCCCCGCCCCCGCACGGGCAATTGCAAGAAGGCTTTCAGGTAAATCCA
>CAZNYY010000034.1:0-12212 GCA_964577335.1 uncultured Oscillospiraceae bacterium
GCCGCCAAAACCCTTGTTCCAAGCTGCACACCCGCCGCACCCAACATAAACGCCGCCGCAACCCCCCTGCCGTCGGCAATGCCGCCTGCGGCAATAACGGGGATGCTCACCGCATCACAAACCTGCGGGATTAGTGCCATTGTTGAAATTTCGCCAATATGACCGCCTGCCTCGCCGCCCTCGGCAATAACAGCCGCCGCCCCCGCACGCTGAACCATTTTGGCAAGCCCCGCAGACGGGATAACGGGAATTACTGTAATACCCGCATCTATCCAGCGTTTCATATATTTTGAAGGGTTCCCCGCACCTGTTGTTACCACGGGGATTTTTTCTTCGCACACAACCTCCGCAACCTCCGCCGCATAGGGGCTCATAAGCATAATATTTACGCCAAACGGTTTGTCCGTAAGCGCTCTTGTTTTTTTAATTTCTTCACGAAGCTGTTCCGCATTGCTGTTCATAGCGGCTACAACCCCCAACCCCCCCGCGTTTGAAACCGCAGAGGCAAGTGAGGCGTTTGCAATCCACGCCATTCCTCCCTGAAGAATTGGATATTTGGTACCAAGCATTTCACATATCGGTGTTCTTATCATACAAAATTACACTCCCGCTCTTTTATGCCATAAGGCTTTCAATTTCCGTTACAACATCACCAACACTTTTGAATTTCTCGTTCATCTCGATTGTCACACCAAATTCATCTTCAAAGGTCATCAAAAGTTCAACAATGTCAAGAGAATCAATTTCCATTCCCTCAAAAGTGCTTTCCTTTGTGATGGTTGACGGGTCAACCCCCCTGTAATCTGCCAAAATCTCAATAATCTTTTTTTCCGCCATAATGAATTACCTCCATAATTATATTTTCCATTCTATTATACAAGCGCCCGACGAAAGCCCCGCACCAAAGGTGCTAAGCACAAGTCTGTCACCCTTTTTAATCATTCCCTTACGATTTACCTCATCAAGCAGAATGGGTATGCTTGCAGATGAGGTGTTGCCGCACTTCTCAATATTAGTGGGAAATTTATCTTCACTCTGCCCAAGCTTGTTTCGTGCCGATTCTATTATCCTTGTGTTTGCTTGGTGGAGCAGAAAATACGAAATGTCATCCGCAGTCAAATTTTCCTCCTCCAATATTTCGTTTATATCTTTAACTATACGGGACACGGCAAACTTATAAATTTCCTTGCCGTTCATAAATAGATAACTTTCCGGCGCCCCCGTTTCATTAAAGGGGGAGTTTCCGCCCTCACCCGGAACATGCAGGTTTTCCCATGCGCCGTCCGACATAAGTTTTATGCCCGACACACCTTCACCCTGTGTTAAAACCGACGCACCCGCACCGTCACCGAAAAGAACACAGGTTTTTCTGTCACTCCAGTCAACCATTTTAGACATTTTTTCGGCACTTATAATAAGGGCATTTTTTATGGTTTTGTTTTTAAAATATGCGTCCGCCATATCAAGTGCAAAAACAAAGCCCGAACAGCCCATGTTCATGTCAAACACCCGTCCGCTGCCAACCCCCAGTTCCTTGGACACAAGGCAGGCCATTGAGGGAGATATATAATCCCCTTGCAGGGTAGTGCATATAAGCAAATCTATTTCCTCCGGCAAAACACCTGCATTCTCAAGTGCCCGGCGTCCTGCGGTCACCGCATGGGAGGTCAGTGTTTCATCCTTTAAAATATGCCGTTTTGATATCCCCGTCCTTGTTCTTATCCATTCGTCGCTTGTTTCCAAAAAAGTACTTAAATCCTCATTCGTAATCACATAATCGGGCAGGCTGCTGCCTGTTCCCACAACTATAAAACTCATTTATTTCTCCTTATACATTGGCTTTAAAATATTCCTTCAGCTTGAGCATACAACTCAAAAGAATGTCCTTTTCGTTTGGGCTGAATTCACTTGTCATATTCCGCACCATTTGTTCATGAAACTTTCTGTGCCCCTCATCAGCACATTTTCCGCTGCGTGTGAGCGACACATAGGTCACCCTGCCGTCCTCACTGCATTTTTCCTTTTTTACATATCCCTTTGCCAAAAGCTTGTTTATGGCAACCGTCACACTTGAGAGAGTTACCGCACTTTCCTGTGCAATATCGCTGATTTTTTTCCCCCTGTCACTGCTTCCGATGCACTCAATCAGATGGTACTCACTCATGGATAAATTATGCCTTTGGATTTTCCGAATGGACTTTTCTTCAAACTTTAATATGTACCTAAAAATTTCAACCATCAGACCATTTAGTCTTTCGGCAAACAAATCCATGTTTATACCCCTCGTTAAATTAATTAGTTAGACTAACTAATTATAACTCTATACATTATTATTGTCAATGCTTTTTATGGTAAAACTTTTCGGGGTGATGTGACCGCATTATATAATCCCTGCCAAAAGTCATGCACACTGTAACTTTGCGAATATTAATTTTATAATTTGTCATAACATATCCACCCTTTTAATATAATATGTACAAGACTAGTTAAATGAGGGGGAGTACATATTATGGAAGCTATATACAAGGACATCGCCGAACGGACACAGGGGGATATATATATCGGAGTAGTAGGGCCTGTGAGAACCGGCAAATCAACCTTTGTTAAAAAGTTTATGGATCTTTTGGTTTTGCCCAACATCTCGGGGGATCACCAAAGAGAAAGGGCACAGGATGAACTTCCTCAAAGCGCCGCAGGAAGAACAATAATGACAACCGAGCCGAAATTCATTCCAAATGAAGCGGTTTCCATAAGCGTGGGCGAAAACGCAAACATGAATGTGCGGATGATTGACTGTGTGGGCTACATAGTTGACGGCGCTTTGGGCAGCACCGAGGACGGCAAGCCTCGTATGGTGAAAACCCCGTGGTTTGAAGAAGAGATACCCTTCGGGCGGGCGGCGGAGATAGGTACGCAAAAGGTTATAAGGGAGCATTCCACCATTGGTCTTGTTATAACCACCGACGGCAGTATTACAGAAATTGCCCGTGAAAATTATATCGAGGCGGAGGAAAGGGTTATAAATGAGCTTGCCGAAATTAACAAGCCGTTTTTGATTGTTTTAAACAGCACCAACCCAAACTCTCAAAGCTGTCAGGAACTGCGCGCCTCCCTTGAAGAAAAATACGGCGTGCCTGTAATTCCCATAGACTGTGTGAATATGAGCACGGCGGACATAAACGGAATAATAGAAAGCGTGCTGTTTGAATTTCCGATTGTTGAAATTTCTGTTGACATTCCCTCATGGGTTGAAGGGCTTGGCGACGAGCATTATATTAAAGAAAGCTACTACAAGTCCATAAGAGAAAGTCTTGGGGATATCTGTAAAATCCGCCATGTAAACGGCATGGCAAACAAAATTGGAGAGATGGAATATGCGGACAGGGTTAATGTTGACCATATAAATCTCGGCGACGGACGTATAAAGCTTGAAATAACTGCACCTTCAGGTCTTTTCTATAAGGTTTTAAGCGAAACCACGGGCTTTGAGATAGATAACGAGGGCACCCTCATGTCGCTGATTGGCGAGCTTGCGGTTGCGAAGAAAAATTATGACCGGATAGAATGTGCCATGAATGAGGTGGTTGAAAACGGCTATGGTATAGTTTCGCCGTCCATTGACGAACTGACCTTGGAGGAGCCGGAAATAGTGAAGCACGGGGGCAGGTTTGGAGTTCGGTTGCGTGCTTCCGCCCCTTCGATACACATGATACGGGCGGATATCGAAACCGAGGTAAGCCCGATTGTGGGCACCGAAAAGCAGTCGGAGGAGCTTGTAAAATATCTTTTGAGCGAGTTTGAGCTGGATCCGAAAAAGATTTGGGAGTCAAATCTCTTTGGGAAATCCCTCCATGAGCTTGTAAACGAAGGACTGCACAACAAACTAGTAAGAATGCCGCAGGATGCACAAATCAAGCTGCGTGAAACCCTGCAAAAAATAATAAACGAAGGCAGCGGAGGGCTTATTTGCATAATTCTTTAAAACAAGGGTGGGTTGCCTCGGCAACCCACCCTTTATCAGATTGTCCTTCTAAAACAGTTGATTTCTTCTGTTAAGATATAGAAGTGTTCCCTTGTTTCTAAGGTGCAGACATATTTTTGTTTGACAAATTGCACTCATTTAATACAAACATAAATACAGCGCATCATCAACAAAAACAAACTGCTCTAACGACATTGAGTGCCAATCAGTATTGCCAAAAAAGGCGTTTCGCTCCTCATCGCTCATATTATTTCTGGAATAATTCCTGCCCATTTCATCATTTATAAGTGTACGCACCATCCAATCAACCGACAAAATTCGCAGATTCAGGTCTTTATAAGCCTTCATTCCTTGCCGATGGAAATCGGGATTGCTGTCGTAGGTAAAATAAATTGTGTTAACAGTTATATTGTTTTGTTCTTCGTAGGTTTGTATAACATCGCTGATAAATCCCAACTCATGTGCATCCAGTTTATTGTTGGTTATCATAGTGCTTCCGATATCCAAAAGTTTAGTTGATATAATCAATAAAAATAAAAGTGAAATGATAACATGGTGTTTTTTAATCCTTTTAAAACTCATGCTCATTGCCAGCATAGCAATTCCCACGATTGATGTCAGCCCTACGGCAGAGCGCGGAACTATGTACCACGTGTTCGTAACAATCACCATATGGGGCAATAATGCTGTGACAATAATGCCCGCAAGTGGTATAAACAAACAAACCAGATTCATAAAAGTTTTAGTGCGAATACAATTTATTATGCATATTAAAACAAAGTACACTAAAAATGCGGAAAATATATAGTTAGGCATAAATCCAAAATTATTCTTAAAAAACTCTGCAACAGCCTCTTGACAATGCACCAGGTTTTCCCACAGACTTACTTCGCCAAAAAATCTGCCGTCCGTACTGCCGTTTGCTTTTAAATATATATAAGTAATTAAAAAAGGAATGCTGTAAAGAAACCCAACAATAAGTATTTTTTTAAAAATCGTCCCGATATCTCCTTCATATTTCTTAAAAACAAAGGTAACACATAACGGAATAAAAAGTGCAATTGAAGGCTGATATGTAAAAATACTAATAATTAAAAGAAACCCACTTAAAACAATACTTTTTTTATCATTCTTTAAAAAGCAGTAAACCGCCAGAGCAGAACACATGATACCGAGTGTTGTAATGCTGCATTCAAAAAACAAAAGCAAATCAGTGATAAACAGGGTGAAAAAAATACTCGTACAGGAAATAATCAAAAAAAGATGATGCCAAATATTATGCTTTTCTATGTACTCTACCGCGATCTTCCAAATCACAGCAGCCGAAACAGCTAAAAAAGCAATTGATAGAATAACCGAGATATACATTGTAAGCCAGTACGGAGGATTTAGCAGGGCTAAAATATAATAAAACAAGCTGGATATGGGGCGGCCTTGCTCCCACAAAGGATTCACCATAATACCGTACCCCCCAATGGAAATTGTATATGTATCATGCACAAAATGCATTTTTAGAAAATGGCTGAAAACAATGCACCCATAAAATAAAATTAAAATAAAAATTCCCTTTGTCTTTATACTTTTGTTGGGATGCAGTAACTCTATTTCAGCATCAATATCAAGTTCCAAATCACTCTGTTCGTTTATCTCTTGTAAGCTTAAATCATTTTTTAGCGCCATTATTCTCACAGCCTTTCTGATTTTTATCAGTTGTATAATATTGTGAAATCAACTTATCAATATAACCGGGTTATGCAATTTAGCATTGAACTCATACTGCTGACAACTCTAATTATATGCCTATCTCTATTATTTTTCAATAGAATTGATGGGTTTTAAGTCATTCTTTTTTAAGGGCAACTATGGTTGGAGTATTACACTAACCGTTTCCTGTCTTTTTTTAACAACATTGAAACCCTCTAAAAATCGTAGGATTTCTAAATAAAAGGATAGCATATTGTATTTTAATCATGCTTTTAAAATGCTAAAATAATATTAGAAAGACCCTATGTTTAAAATGAAATGGAGGATATTATGGATAACAAAACGCTTGAATTTCTAAAATCTACGGAGCATAGGTATCATGCATTAGGTTCATTGCCAAACCCGAAATTTGATGTGTTGGCAAGGAAAATTGCGGACGAAGTACATAAGGTTTCATTGGATCCCGTGAGCCCCAGCGGAGAGTCAAGAGTAGTTGTGGATATCGTTTGGGTCATTATGCTATTTAGGCAAAAAATCATCGATAGGGATAAAGCCGTCAACTTGCTAAATGCCCTTAAAGCAGCAACAGATATTCCGGAATTTACCGGCGAAGACTGGTTAAAAACTTTTTTAAACGGCGATGAAGATACTGCAAGTTCAGTAAATATAGGCAGAACACTTCAAGAGCCCATGTCAAGAATTGCAATCAGAAAAAAGCTTATTGAATTGATTGATATAGCGCATGACAGCTTAGAAGAAATTTTGAAGGCGGCAAAAGACAACGCAGACACCATTATGGTAGGGCACACCCATATGTCACAAGCCCAGCCAACCACATACGGGGCTTATCTTGTTGCGATTTATGATGCTCTTTCCAGGAGTCTTTCATCAGTCGATTTAGCCTATGCGCACACAAATATGTGCAGCGCGGGTTGCGGTGCGCTTTCGGGGACAGGATGGCCCGTTGACCGCTACATGGTTTCGGATTTGCTTGGGTTTGATGAATTAGTAGAGCCGACTTACGATTGCGAGGCCGCTCAGGACTATACTATGGATATTTTATTCTCAATTGCCAACATGATGTTAACGATAACAAGAACATCAATGGACCACGAGATTTGGGGACTTGAGGAAATGGGGTATTTTACTGTTTGCGGTGATTTTTTAGGTCCCAGTTCGCTGATGCCGCAGAAGGCGCATCCGGGCGGACGTATGGAAAGTATTCGGATTTATGCCAATAATGCCATCAGCGAAGCGACTAAAGGGATGTTTGCGCTGCATGGAGAGCCATATCAGGATATCCTACCCATTTATAACGGTTGGACCAGCGCATGGAGAGCGATGTCTTATGCCGAAGGCGCACTTACAATTCTTGGAATGTACCTCCCCAATATGATTATTGATAAGGATAGGATGTTACAGCTTGCAGAAGAAGGCTATTCCTGTATGCCTGATTTGGTTATAAAACTTGTGAAGGAAAAAGGAATTGGACCGAGGAGAGCGCACAGAATGTGCGGCACTACTGTTTTCCTTGCAAGAAAAAGAAAAATAAAGGGGAACGAGATAACAAGCGAGCTGTTTAATGAAGCACTTTCTTTAAATGGCGAGGAGGCGATGGATATTACAACGGAAGAAATTCAAGAAATGTTAAATCCGATTAAATTTATCCAGAGACATAATAATGTGGGCGACCCCAATCCGCAAGAAACATTAAGACTTATAGAGCTCCGTTTTGACAGACTTGAAAATATGCGAAAATCTCAAAGACAAAGGAAAGATAAGCTAAAAGCTGCGGATATAAGGGTGGAACAAGAAATGAGCGATATCTTAGGGTAGCTATGGTTTGAGAGATTAAAAGTACGAACAAAATCTTTAATATTAGGTGAGAATAATGGATAGTTTTGTTTTTGCGCTGACCGTTGTTCTCCCGCTATTCCTGTTAATGGCAATTGGGTTCCTGTTCAGAACCAAACAGATAATTGGCGGGAGGTTCATTTCCGATGCAAATAAATTGATATTTCGTTTTGCCCTCCCGCTGCTGTTGTTTGATAATATATATTCTGCCAAGATTTTATTCGGCGAATATATAGATCTTATTAGTTTTACAATTATTGCAATTTGCTTTTTGGTTTTAATATTAATGCTTACAGTGCCGATGCTCGTAAAAAACGGCAGCCATAGGGGAATAATCATACAGGGGCTTTTTCGTTCAAATTTCGTGTTTTTGGGTTTACCCCTTGCAATGAATATGTATGGTCCCGAAGGAATAGGGGCTACATCGGCGATTATTCCCATAGTTATTCCCCTGTTTAATTTTTTTGCGGTAATCGTGTTGAATGTATTTTCACAAAACAAAAAACAGAACATTTTAAAAAATATAATTCAAGTTGCACAGGGCGTCATAGCTAATCCACTGATTATAGCTTCATTTTTAGCAATTATATTTGTTTATTGTAACGTAGACTTGCCAACATTCATAAAGCAAATTATTTCGGATGTCGGTAAAATAGCAACACCTCTTGCATTAATTATATTGGGCGGAAATTTTACTATTAAGGAATCTATAAAAAATAAAACAGCCATTGCTTGGACCACATTGGGGAAACTGATTATTATCCCTGCTCTTATGATTGTAATCGCTGTTCTTTTCGGGCTGCGTGGTCAGTATTTAGCCGTAATTCTTGCTGTTTTTGCCACGCCGGGGGCCGTGTCGGGCTATGTTATGGTTCACGAAGGGGGAGGAGATTCCTCCCTTGCCGGGCAGTTGGTTGTTTATTCCACGGCATTTTGCTGTATTACCCTTTTTATTTTTATTTTCGTATTAAAAGAACTCGCATTGATATAATACACAAAGCAGTTATTGGCGGAATTTATTTCTAAACTGTATTGGAGATAAGTTGATATGCTTTTTAAATACATAATTAAAATAAGCAGGACTGGAAAAGCCGGATTTGTATGCGATTTCCGATGCTGTCATATCCGTGGATGCAAGCATTTCTTTGGACTTTTCTAATCTTGCTCGGACTATATAGTTGTTAGGGGTTATAAGAACATGCTTTTTAAAAATATGTTGAAAATATGTGGGGCTGAGGTTACATGATTTTGCAATTTGCTCAATACGAAGATTTTTTTCCAAATTATCATTAATGTATTTTAAGCTTTTATTTATTAAATCCGGATAAGTCACAAAAGAGTTTATATCATTATAAATCAAAGTTAATAAAGAAAGTATGCTTGATTTAATAATCAACGGTGATGACAATTTGGGGTTAATAGCATTGTTGTACATTTTATGTATTAGTGATGAATATTTGGTGATGTCAACAGGGCTGTAAAAAGTCGGTATATTATCTATCAAATCACATTTATATAATGGTTGAAAGTTATGTTTTCCAAAGATATCATAGTTTGGATGTTTGCTTTTGCTGGACGGAGAATTGCCGATTAAATCAAAAGAAAAGGTATATGCAGAATAGGGAGCAATTGCTTGCATGCGTTGCCCGGGTCTTATAAAAGCAATATCCGACCCCGTAATTTCTTTGCGCTCATTATCTATAACATACGAACCGTTTCCCTCTATAAATAATTTTATTTCATAATCATATGCCGTTCTGGCAGGTATCTCTTCCCCGGGAGCATATCTCATGCTGTTAAAGTAAGATGCCCTCAACAGTTTCGGCGAAATGTCATCTTCTGTAATCCGGCTAAATTTCATATATAATCACCTGTTTTTTTATACTTGTTCTATTATACCATGATTTTTATTTTGCTTCGCAAAATAAGTGCCCGTAGGGTACGCACTACGGCGTAAGCCGTGTGCAAATCTTGTTTCAATGTTCTCCAGAATACAGAAATCTTTGATTTCTTTGTATTCTGTGAGGTTATTATACCATAATACCTTATCATGTCAAGGGGACAGGTTCGTCATTTATCCAGTGTATTTCTATAATATCTAAACATATGAAATTTCATAAACTCCTTGAGCGGAAGCATATTTAATTCAAGCCCAGTTTTTATCATATTTGCTTTAATTAGCTTGTAAGATTACAATGAATGTGTTATAATTTCATTGTTGCATAACAAAAACAAGGAGGAGATTATGAATAAGTATAAATATCATGGAGTAACCCCTATAGAATATGGAGAGAATTTCTGTGATTCCTATATCAAAAATTGTGACGCTGTCGACTTGCCGGCTAAAGGAATGTTTACATACCATCAAGGTGTGTTTTTATCAGGTATGGAACACATATACAAGCAAAACGGCAACAAAAAATATTTCAATTACATAAAAAGCTGGGTGGACAGCGTCCTAAATGATGATGGCACTGCAAAAACCCATGACGATGGATGGACTTCACACCACAGCCTTGATTTTCGTCAGCCCGGACTGCTTATGTTCAATTTATATTCCGAAACAAAAGATGAACGATATTTTAACTGTCTTATTGATTTGGTTGAAACTTTAAAGGATTACCCGAGAAATTCCAAAGGCGGGTTTTGGCATATGAAAAGTCAGCCGAACCAGATGTGGCTTGATGGTCTTTATATGGCAGGTCCGCTGCTTGCTAAATACGCATACCTTACAGGTAAAAGCGAAATATTAGATAACGCAATCAGTCAGGCTGTTATTATGGATGAAAATATGACGGACCCTGTAACAGGTCTTATGTATCACGGTTGGGATGAGGGTAAGCAGGCACAGTGGGCGAAGACCGAGCACGGACTTTCCTCAGAGTTTTGGGGGCGTGCATTAGGCTGGTATACCATTGCCATACTTGATATTCTTGATTATGTTCCCGAAGAACATTTGCAATATCGAAAGCTTGTGGATATTGTCACTTCTCTTTTAAAGTCTCTTGCAAAGTTTCAGGATGAATCAGGAAGATGGTATCAGGTTACTGATAAGATTGACAAAGCGGATAACTGGCTGGAAAACTCATGCTCTTGTATGTTTGTGTATTCATTTTCTAAGGCGGTAAGAATGGGCTACTTAGATGGTTCATATATTGAGATTGCAAAAAAAGGATTTGAAGGGGTTATTGATTCGCTCAGATATACCGAAAATGGAGAAATGATTTTGGGGGATATATGTGTGGGCACCTGTATTGATGAAGGTACCTACGAACATTATATCAAAAGAGAAAAGGCCGAAAACGACCTTCACGGTGGTGGGGCATTTTTACTTATGTGCGCCCAAGTAAACAATTCCTTCGATATATAAAAATAGTAAATGTCAGGAAGACGGGGGTTGACATTTAGATTTTCTCCCGTCCCCTTGACAGCCGTCAAGATAATAGAACCGTCCCCCCCTGTCCTTTGCTTTTGTCCTTGTCTCCCATTTTCTTGTTAGCTCGTAACCGTTATGACGTTGAGTTATCTATAACTATGCAATGCAATAAATTGTTTTAGTGCCGGTATTATTGGTGGACTTAAATTATCTGGTATACTATCAAAGTCAAACCATTGTAAATCAATGCATTCCGATTTTTGATACTTTAGTTCGCCAGAAAAATCGTTACACAAATAGACAGTATCAATTATATATACTTCGTTACCATCAGGATATATGTGATGCAATTCGGGACCCGAAAAAACTCCAAACAGTTCGATTGATTTTGCTGTCAAACCTGTTTCTTCAAAAAGTTCTCGCTTTGCAGCTTCCTCACCTAATTCAACCTTTCCGCCATGATAACCCCAACATTTGTTGTCTTTCCTCTGCTGTAAAAGGATTTTATTTTCTTTGTAGATTATTATACTGGCGCCAAACAATTGAAATATTTTTCTCATTTGTCAACCCTCCAACATATTTTTATGCTACAGAAGACAGGGGAAGACACAGAACCGTCCCCTGTCATTCGGATTTGATACAATGGCCGTCCCCGATATTCAGGTTAAGGGCGGCCAATTATATACGGGATGGCCGCCTTTTGAGTGCAGCAAGCCCCAACTGTCGCGCTGTAAATCCACTGCGGTTCGCGTATTCTGCTCCGTTTGTTTAGCTATTTGCGTATTCAGCGCCACTGATTTGCCTACTTCCCTGATTTCATTTACTGTTTGCCGTGCGATTTGGTTTGATTCTTGAATGGCGGCATAAAGCATATGCTGATTCCGTTCAATTTGCTTTAAATTCTCAATGATTTGATCGTTTTGAGTAATGATTCTATCAAACCTTATTTCGGTCTCGTAAATGTTGTAAGCACCTTCGTGTCCGGTAAGCGTCTCGCATCTGCCCGACCTAATATATTGCAAAAGTGACGAAACCGGAATAAGCGCGCGATATTCGGGAGCAATAATTTCAAAACTATAAAGCTGGACGCATAAAGATTTGGTTTCGTTGACAGAGGACTTCACTCTTTTCATTTCCCCGCGGATGGAATCTATTTTAGACTGCGCTTGCTCACGAACGCCGTTATATTTGTCTTTTTCGCTTTCATAGTTTGAGAACTCCTTTTTATATTCTCTATCTGCAGAACCTATCGATAAATTGACGCCTATTATTGTCAGTATTAACGAAGCGAGAGAT